>NZ_BAABEV010000052.1:0-56959 GCF_039540335.1 Actinomadura verrucosospora
AAAGCGGTGTTAGGAGGAAGACAATTCGCAGACACAACTCCTGGCTCACAATTGTCTTCCTAAGGAACGACATGGCTACGATCCGGGCCGTCGAGCCGGAGCAGCGGCCCCGCCGCCCCGGCGACGCCCATCAGCGCCTCCGCGGCGATCACGGCAGCCGCGGCCGCCCCGGCGAGGGCGGGCGGCAGCACCCGGTGCGCCCGCACCGCGGCGGCCAGCGCCGCCGGGCGCCTGACCTGCCCGGCCAGCGACGCCAGCAGGACGAGCGGGACGGTGACGGCGGCGATCCCGGCGAGGAGTCCGGTCACCGGACCGCCTCGACCGCCAGCCCCGCGAGCCGGCGCGGGACGTCGCGGACCCGGTCCTCCTCGGGCAGCACGGTCACCAGCAGCGACGCCAGCGCCAGCAGGAAGTAGGGGCCCTGGCCCTCCACGGTGTCGCGGAACAGCTCGCCGCCCGCGACCGGGGCGCCGCGCCACGGCGGGAGCCGCCTGCGCGTCACCGTGGTCAGCGCGGTGATCTCCAGCAGGCCGATCCCCGGCACCTCCTTGACCATCTCGGCGGGCTCGGGGCGCCTGGCCCGGCCGCGCGGGACGGCGGTGACCCCGTCCTCGTGCTCGGTCAGGCGCAGGGTGCCGAAGAAGGCGACCGCGTCCGCGGGGCGCCCGTGGTAGAGGTGCGTGAACACCGCGTGGCGGCGCCCCTCCCACACGGCCGCGAGAACGGGGTCGCTGAGGCCCGTCTCGGCGTCGCGGGTCGCCGTCCCGCCGACCCGCAGCCGGCCGCCCTGGACGCGGAACTCCTGCTCGAAGCGGTCGACCCCGATGTCGGCGGCCCAGGCCAGCGCGTCCTCGCGGGTGCCGCTGGAGATCTCGTGGAGCCGCCCGCCGTCGGCGATCCGCGCCACCGACGTGCACGGCCGCCGCAGGTCGTGGTCGCCGGCGAGCCGGACCCGCACCCCGTCCAGCGAGCGGTGGGTGACGCTCCGGCCCCCCGCGCCCTGCTCCCGTGTGCCCTCTCCCGGTTTTCCCATGCCGCCCCCTTCCCGGGGGACGCGCCCCACAGAAACGCCGCGGGTAAGAATTGCGACGCTACGCGTGATACTTCGCTTCAGGGTCAAACCTTCCGGAAGTGGTCACGCCCGGGACCGGGTAGGGTCAACTGCCGGACTCGCGCGGCAGCGGCGTTTCAGCGGCGGCCGTCCCCGGCGCCCTGGATAGGGTCGTGTGGTTCTCCGGCAGGTAGGCGCGTGAGGTGGAGCCCGTGAGCAAGGTCGATGTGCTGGTCCGGCGGCTGGATCCGGAGCTGCCCCTGCCCCAGTACGCCCACGCGGGCGACGCGGGCGCCGATCTGGTCGCGGCCGCCGACGTGGAACTGCCGCCGGGGGAGCGCGCCGTCGTCCCCACCGGGATGGCGATCGCCCTGCCGGACGGCTACGCGGCTTTCATTCACCCCCGGTCCGGATTGGGCGCTAAGTTGGGGGTGACCATCGTCAACGCACCCGGTACGGTCGACGCCGGCTATCGGGGTGAGATCAAGGTGACCCTGCTGAACACCGACCCCCGCGCCACGGTGAGACTGCGGCGCGGAGACCGCATCGCGCAGATGGTCGTCCAGCGGGTCGAGCACGCGGTGTTCCACGAGGTCACCGAGCTTCCCGGATCGGCGCGCGGAACCGGCGGGTTCGGCTCCACCGGCGGATTCGGCCCTGCCCCGCGATCCGGGGACAACGAGCACAGTAGAGAAGGAGCGTGAGTCGTGGCTTTTGGACGTCGCCGGCAGGCCGAGGAGCCCGCTGAGGGTCCCGAGGTGACCGAGGAGCCGGCGGAGACCGCCGAGGAGGCTCCCGCCGAGGCGGGGTCGGCCAAGGCGGAATCGGCGGCGGGCGGCCCGTGGGATTCCGAGGACTCCTTCCCCGAGCTGCAGCGGCTCGACTTCGGGGCCCTCCAGGTGCCGGTGGCGCCGGGGCTGGGCTTCCAGGTGAACTTCGAGGCGACCCAGGTCGACGAGGAGGGCAACCCGCTGGACGGGCGCCCCGTCGCCGTGCTGGTGCAGTACGAGGAGAGCGCCATGCAGCTCCAGGTGTTCGCCGCGCCGAAGCGCAGCGGCATCTGGGACGACGTGCGCCGCGAGACCGCCAAGGACATCCAGGAGGAGGCGCAGGGCCAGACCCAGGAGGGCGAGGGCCCGTTCGGCTCCGAACTGCTGGCGATGGTCCCGGCGGCGCTGACCGAGGAGGTCCTCGCCGAGATGCCGCCGGAGGTCCGCGAGCAGATCCCGGCGGAGTTCGTCGAGCAGGGCTGGGCGCCGCAGATCATCCGTTTCCTCGGCGTGGACGGCCCCCGCTGGTTCCTGCAGGCCGTGGTGCAGGGCGCCGCGATCGAGGACGAGGAGCAGTGGCAGGTCCTGGAGGACGTGCTGCGCGGCGTGGTGGTGCACCGCGGCGACGCCCCGATGCCGCCCCGCGAGCTGCTGGAACTGCAGATCCCGCAGGAGTTCAGCGAGGCCGGCGAGGACGGCGAGGACGGGGCCGTGGAGACCTTCGACCCCTTCGAGCGCGGCCCCGAGATCACCGAGGTCCGCTGACCGCACGCACACCGGACCCGTCCGGCCGCACGCTTTTCGGACGTGCGGCCGGGCGGGTTCGCGGCGTCTGCGCCCGGCCCATCGCTTGCCCTGCACCGGCCTCCGGGCGGTCAATCAGTGCATGTCGAAGAAGACGCGCAAACGCCGGGCCCGCAAGCGGAGCAAGCACAACAAGGGCAAGCGGCCCAACGCCCGCCGCTAACTCTCGATCATCTCGAACGTCATCGCGTGCTCGACGCCCGCCTGCTTCCCGCCCGCCTCGGCCGCGCCGGTGAGGAACGCCTCCGCGTCGAACCCGGCGCCGAGTTCGGCGAAGTACACGCGGTGGGCGAGCAGCGAGTCGATGCCGGCCCGCAGATGGCCGGTGACGTTCACGTAGTGGGTGGGCTGCGGCGACCCGCCGAACAGCGCGAACCGGACGCCCCGCCACGGTTCGAGGCCGAGGTCGCGGAACACCCACCGGTTGGCCGCGTCCCGGACCGCGTCCGCGACCGCGAGGCCGAGGGCCCGGTGGTCGGCCATGTTGAAGCCGCCGCCGGGGAAGGTCTCGCGGAAGTTGATGGACAGCACCACCTCGGGCCGGTGCCGCCGGATCGCCGCGGCGAGCGTCCGCCGCAGCGGCAGCCCGTACTCCAGCGTGCCGTCCGGCAGGTCGAGGAACTCGACCTCGCGGACGCCGACGATCCGCGCCGCCTCGACCTGCTCGGCGCTGCGGATCCGCCGCACCTCGGCGGGGTCCATCGAGTCGATCCCGGCCTCCCCGCGGGTGGCCAGCACCTCCGTCACGGTCTTGCCCTGCCCCGTCCACTTGGCGACCGCCGCCGACGTCCCGTACTCCAGGTCGTCGGGGTGCGCCACGATCGCGAGCGCGCGTTCCCAGTCCTCAGGCACCTCGTCCATCCCCCCATCCTCCCGGACGGGGCGGTGGACCGTCACAGGTAGCGGAGCCAGAGGTACGGGGTGGCCAGGGCGACCGTCACGAGGGTGACGACGATGCCGTAGCGGGTGAAGCGCCAGAAGCTGATGGGCGTGCCGTTGCGGGCGGCGATGCCGAGGACGACCACGTTGGCGCTGGCCCCGACGGCGGTGGCGTTCCCGCCGAGGTCGGCGCCGAGGGCGAGGGCCCACCACAGCACGTGCCCGTCCGTGCCGGGGTGCTGCTGGACGAGGTCGGAGACGATCGGGCTCATCGTCGCCACGTAGGGGATGTTGTCCACGATCGCCGACAGCCCGGCGGACGCCCACAGCAGCAGCATCGCGGCCACGCCGAGGCGGCCGTCGGTGGCGTCCGCCGCCGCCCGGGAGATCTCGCCGATGACGCCGGTCTCGACGAGGCCGCCGACCATCACGAACAGGCCGGCGAAGAACACCAGCGTGGGCCACTCGACCTCGCTGAGCGCCTCCTCGGTCGTCACCTTGGTCGCGGCGACGAGCAGACCGGCGCCGAGCAGCGCCACCACGGACGGCTCGTAGTGCAGGACGGGGTGCAGCACGAACGCCGCGATCACGACGGCGAGGACGGCGAGCCCCTGCGCGAGCAGGCGGCGGTCGGTGATGGCCTCCCGCTCCTCCAGCTCCATGACCTCGGCGGCGAGCTCCGGGTCGTAGCGGAACGCCGAGCGGAACAGCCACCGGCACAGCACGCAGAACACGATCATCAGCACCACGACCAGCGGGGCCAGGTGGACCAGGAAGTCGTTGAACGACAGGCCGCCCCGGCTGGCGATGATGATGTTGGGCGGGTCGCCGACGAGGGTCGCGGTGCCGCCGATGTTGGACGCCATGACCTCGGCGATGAGGTACGGCTCGGGCGCGAGGGCGAGTCGCTCGCAGACGAGGAACGTCACGGGCGCGACCAGCAGGACGGTGGTGACGTTGTCGAGCAGCGCCGACGCCCCCGCCGTGAGCACGACCAGCATCACCATGAGCCGGTAGGGGCGTCCCCGCGCGCGCTTGGCGGCCCAGATCGCCACGTACTCGAACACGCCCGTCCGGCGCAGCACCGAGACGATGACCATCATGCCGAGCAGCAGGAAGATGACGTTCCAGTCGATCCCGGACTCGGAGGAGAAGAACGCGCCCCGGGCGTCGGTGATGTGCAGCAGGAGCATCAGGCCCGCGCCGCCGAGCGCCACCGCCGTCCGGTGCACCTTCTCCGACGCGATCAGCACGTACGCGCAGACGAAGATGACGATCGCGGCGGTGGCCTGCACGGAACCTCCCGGACGGCATGCGGATGACGGGACCTGCCGACCAGACTTCCCGGCGCACCACGGGCGACTCTAACCGTCACGGCACGCCGCGGGCGAGACCGGGGCCGGGCGATGGTGGGGTTTTGCCTACCCCGATCGGAGTGCTGGACCCATCCTCGCCGGCCCCGCGCGTCCGTAGTTTCGTGTCCGGAGGCGCTCCGCGAGGGGGCGCCCGGGCGGAGGTGAGGACGATGTTCGGACGCAGGGGACCGGAACCGGGGCGCCAGGCCCCGGGTGAGGCGCTCCGGCTGGAGAACGTGCGCCGGGTGTACGGCCCCGAGGGCAACCGGGTCGTCGCGCTGGACGGGGTGTCGCTGTCGCTGCCGACCGGGTCGTTCACCGCGGTCATGGGCCCGTCCGGGTCCGGCAAGAGCACGCTGCTCCAGTGCGCCGCGGGCCTGGACCGTCCGACCGGGGGCCGCGTCTTCGTCGACGGCGCGGAGCTGACGGGCGACGGGGAGGCGGAGCTGACGAAGTTCCGGCGGGAGCGGATCGGTTTCGTCTTCCAGCAGTTCAACCTGCTGCCGACGCTGTCGGTCGTGCAGAACACGGTGCTGCCGCTGAAGCTCGCCGGCCGCAAGGTCGACAAGGACCGGGCGCGGGCCGTCCTCGAGCGGGTGGGCCTCGGCGAGCGGCTCGGGCACCTGCCCGCGGAGCTGTCCGGCGGGCAGCAGCAGCGGGTGGCGATCGCGCGGGCGCTGCTGGCCCGCCCGCGGGTGCTGTTCGCCGACGAGCCGACCGGCGCGCTCGACACCCGCAGCGCCCGCGACGTGCTCGGCCTGCTGCGAGAGTCGGTGGCCGCGTTCGGGCAGACGGTGGTGATGGTGACCCACGACCCGGTCGCCGCGTCCTTCGCCGACGCCGTGCTGTACCTGGCCGACGGGCGGATCGTCGGCCACCAGCCCGCGCCGACCGCCGAGTCCGTCGCGGAGCGGATGACGCACCTGGCCGACGAGGTCGAGCGCCAGCGCATGACGGCGGGGGCGTGACATGTTCGCACTGGCGATCGGTTCCCTGCGCAGGCGCGCGGGCGCGTTCACGGCGAGCTTCCTCGCCCTGTTCCTCGGCTCGACGATCATCATGGCGTTCGCCTCGATGCTGGACACCGCCGCGTCGGGCGGCGCGACCGGGGAGGCCCGGAGCACGCTGGTCGTCATGGCGAACGTCGTCGGCGGCTGGGGGCTGCTGCTCGTGGTGTTCGCGGTCACCTCCACGCTGACCCTGTCGGTGCGGCAGCGGGCGTCGGAGATCGCGCTGCTCAAGAGCGTCGGCGCGACCCCGGCGCAGCTCTCCCGGATGATCGTCGGTGAGGCGGCCGTGCTGGCGGTGGCCGCGGCGCTGCTCGCGATCGTCCCCGGGATGCTGGCCGGCCGGGGCGTGCTCGGCCTGCTGCACGACACCGGCCAGGTGCCCGCGGAGATCGGCCACAGCTTCGGCCCGGTCGCGCTGTCGATGGGGATCGGCATCACGACGGTCTCCGCGACCGCCGCCGCGCTGATCACCGCCCGGCGCGCCACCCGCGCCGGCGTCGCCGACTCGATGCGGTCCGCGGCGGTGGACACCGGGAGGCTGAGCAGGAAGCGCATCGTCTTCGCGGTCCTGTTCCTGCTGCTGGCGCTGGACGAGGCGGTCATCACGGTCACGCTGATGGACGGCAAGGGCAGCGACGTGATGGCGACGTCCGGGCAGGCCGATATCCTCGCCGCGATCGGGCTGGCGCTGCTGGCTCCGGCGATCATGCGGCGGGCGACGTCCCTGCTGGCCCGGCCGCTGCGCGCGTTCGGCGCGGCCGGCGAGCTGGCGGCCGCCACCATGCGCCGCCGGACGGGCGCGCTGGCGTCCGCGGTCACCCCGGTCATCCTGTTCGTCGGCACCGCCGTCGGGACGCTCTACCTCCAGGCCACCGAGAACGCGGCGATGGAGGCCGCCGGGCTGGCCAAGACGGCCGAGCAGAAGAGCATCGAGACGCTCAACTTCGTCGTCATCGGCATGGTGGTGCTGTTCACGGCGATCATGCTGGTCAACACGCTGGTGGCGGCGACCGCGCACCGGCGCCGCGAGTTCGGGCAGACGCGGCTCGCCGGCGCGACCCCGCGCCAGGTGCTCGCCTCGGTGGCGCTGGAGTCGGCGGTGCTGACGGTCACCGGCGCGGCCTGCGGAACGGTCGCCTCGGTGTTCACGATCGTGCCCTTCGGGCTGGCCCGCCGCGACTCCGCCGTCCCGGCCGGGGACGTGTGGACCTACCTCGCGGTCGTCGCGCTCGCCGCCGCGCTGACCGGCGCCACGACGTGGGCGGCCACCCGCCGCGCGATCGGCGTCCCCGCCGTGGAGGCCGCCCTCCGCTGACCGCACGGCTTGTCTTCGCGTGGGTGCTCGCCCATACTGGGTGAGCACTCACTCATTTTTGGAGGAGCGGTCATGGCGGGATCGGTGGAGACTTCGCGCGGCAGGTTTCCGGCGGCGGCCGCCGTCCGGGGCCTGGGGGCGTCCTGGACGGGCGGCCGCCGGGTCGAGCGCGCCGCCTACGCCGTCGGCGCCGCGCTCATCGCCTCGGGCCTGCTGCACCTGGTGGTGTTCGCCGTGGACGGCGGGCCCTGGACGGGACCGGTCTCCTGGCGCAAGCCCGTCACGTTCGGGCTCTCGTTCGGCCTGACGCTCATCACGATCGCGTGGGTCAGCGGGTTCGTCCGGCTGGGCGACCGCGCGCGGACCGCGATCCTCGGCGTGTTCGCCGCCGACTGCGTCGCGGAGGTCTCCCTCATCACCCTGCAGGCGTGGCGCAGGGCGCCGTCCCACTTCAACGAGGAGACAGCGTTCGACACGGTCGTCACCCGGATGCTCGCGGCGGGCGGCGGGATCCTGATCGTCGCGCTGGTCGCGCTCGCGGTCGCCGCCTTCCGCCGCGACGCGGGGACCGCGCCGAGCATGCGGCTGGCCGTCCGGTCCGGCTTCGCCGCGCTGATGCTCGCGCTGGCCTCCGGTGCGGCGATGATCGCCCGCGGGGTCGCCACGGTGCGCTCCGGCGACCAGCAGGCCGCCTACCACGTGGTCGCCGCGCTGAAGCCCGCGCACTTCGTGACCATGCACGCGATCCTCGTCCTGCCGCTGCTGGCCTGGCTGCTCACCTTCACCGGCCTGCCCGAGGCCCGCCGCGTCCGGGCGGTCGCCCTCGCCTCCGGCGCCTACTGGGCGGTGGCGGCGCTGGTCATCGCGGTCGCCGCCGTGCGCTTCGCCGCGGCCTGAGCCCTGCCCCGCCGACGCCGAACTCGCCGCCCTTCGCGGACGGCGAGTTCGGCGGAGGAGGGGGTCAGTGCGCGCGGGCGCGGCGGGGGAGGAGGAAGGCGACCAGGAACGCGGCGACGGTGAGCCCGGCGGTCAGGGCGGTGACCTGCTTCGCGGCCTCCAGCGCGGCCGGCGCGGCGAACCGCCCGGCCACCGGCGCGCCGACCGCCCCGAAGAAGACCGTGCCGAGCACCGCGACGCCGAGCGACGCGCCGAGCTGCTGGACCGACTCCAGCGCGGCCGAGCCCGAGCCCACCTCGTGGTCGGCGATGCCCGCCACGATCACGTCGAACAGGGGGACGAAGATCATGCCCATGCCGGCGCCGAACAGCAGCAGCGGCGCGGCCAGGTGCCAGCCGCCGACGCCCGTCCCGGCGGCCTCGAACACCGCGTAGAGCGCGGCCAGCCCGGCGACCATGAGCACCAGGCCGAGGTGCAGGATCCTGCGGCCCAGCCTGGCCATCGTCATGCCGCTGAACGCCGACCCGGCGAACGCCCCGACCGCCCAGGACGACATCGCCAGGCTCGCGGCCAGCGGCGTGTAGCCGAGGCCGAGCTGGAGGAACAGGCCGGTGGCGAGGGAGAACCCGGCGATCGCGCCGAAGAAGACGACGACGAACAGGACGCCGGAGCCGAAGGCCCGGTTGGCGAACACGCTCAGCCGGAGCAGCGGGGTCCGCCCCCGGCGGGTGCGGCGCAGCTGGTGCAGGACGAACAGGGCGAGGACCGGGACCGAGCCGGCGAGCAGCGCGAGCGACCAGGCGGGCCAGCCCAGCTCGCGGCCCTGGACGAGCGGGTGGACCAGCATGCTCATCCCGAGGCCGCCGAGCAGCATGCCGCCCGCGTCCAGGCCGCCCGAGCGGTCGGCCGACACCGGCGCGGGCAGCGCCCGGGCGCCCACGACCAGCGCGTAGACGCCGACCGGCACGTTCACCAGGAAGATCGCGCGCCAGCCGGTGCCGAACAGGTCGGCGTCGATCAGCAGGCCGGCCACCACCGGGCCGAGGATCGTGGCCAGGCCGATCACCGGCCCGAACAGGGCGAACGCCTTGCCGGTGTCGGTGCCGAACAGGTCGCGGATCAGCCCGAAGCCCTGCGGGATCATCACCGCGGCGCACAGGCCCTGCGCGACCCGGGCGGCGATCAGGCTCTCCGGCGACCAGGCGAACGCGCAGGCCGCCGACATCACCGTGAACGCGGCCGCGCCCGCCAGCAGGACGGGCCGCCGCCCGAACATGTCGCCGAGCCGACCGCCGGTCAGCAGCGCCACCGCGAGGGCGAGCGTGTAGCCGGCGGCCGTCCACTGCAGCGCGGAGAACGAGCCCCCGAGGTCCGCGCGGATCGCGGGCGCGGCCACGTTCACCACGGTGGAGTCGAGCAGGTTCAGCAGCGTGGCGGCCAGGATCGCCGACAGGCCGAGCCAGCGGCGCGGGGCGGGCGCCGCGCCGTCGCCGGGGCGCGTCGTCCCGGCCGCGGGGGCCGGGATTTCGAGGGTGGCGGTCATGGTCCGTCCTTCCTTCACGGAGCGGAATGCTCTGTTCCGATAGTAGCAGAACGGAACGCTTCATTCCACAATGAGCCGGCGTGGATTTCGGCGGCGGCGCAAGGGGTCCGCTTCGTCCGGGGATGCCATACGCTTCGAGGTATGGACGAGGTTTCGGCCAGCACTCCGCCCGGGGCGGGGCCCGGCGGGCGCGAGCGCGGCAAGGGCGGGCTTCGGCGCTTCCTGCGGCGCATGGCGTCCACCAAGGCCGAGCTCGAGGCCGAGGAGCTGCAGAAGACCACCGGCGACGAGGGCGCGACGCCGATCACCGACTGCGCCGCGCGCAAGCGGCACTGCGTGGCGGGTACGCTACGTACGGTGACGCTCCGTCCGCGGGGCGGCGCCCCCGCCCTGGAGGCCGAGCTCTACGACGGCACCGACGTGATCAACCTGGTCTGGCTCGGCCGCCGCAAGATCGCCGGGATCGACCCGGGGCGCCGGCTGCGCGCCGAGGGACTGGTGAGCGAGCAGGACGGGCGCAAGGTCATGTTCAATCCGCGATACGAGTTGCGCGGCGGCGCGTGAGGCCGCGGCGAGCCGCCGGGAGAGCGACGTGAGCGAAACGGAAACGGGCACCGCGCGGGAGACCGCCGCGCACGACACCGTCGAGGCGGCCGTCCGCGCCCAGCTCAACAAGGCGCTCGGCGGCGTGCGCGGCATGGTCGAGGCGGCGGTGCCGACGATCGCCTTCACCGCGACCTACGTCGCCGCGAAGGACGTCAAGCTCGCCGTCGGCGCCGGGGTCGGCGCCGCGGTGCTGCTCCTTCTGGTCCGGCTCGCACAGCGCTCCAGCCCGCAGTTCGTCCTGAACAGCCTGTTCGGCATCGCCATCGCGGCGTTCTTCGCGCTGCGCTCGGGCAAGGCCGAGAACGCCTTCCTGCCCGGCATCATGCTGAACGCCGGCTACGCCGCCGCGATGATCTTCTCGATCGCGGTGCGCTGGCCGGTCGTCGGCTTCATCATCGGCTCGGTCACCGGCGACCCGACCGCCTGGCGGGCCGACCCCGGGATCGTCCGGCTGTGCTCCCGGCTCACCTGGCTGCTCGTGCTGCCCTGCATCGTGCGCGTCGCCGTCCAGTACCCGATCTACCTCGCGGACGGCGACCAGAGCGGCCTGCTCGGCACCGCCAAGATCGCGATGGGCTGGCCGCTCCAGGTCGCCGCGCTGGCCGCCATGGCCTGGCTCCTCGCCCGCGGCCGCACCCCCATCACCCCCGGGGCCCCGGCCAATAACGAAGAACCCGCGTAGCCCTACCGTCCGCCGAGGAGTGCGGCGAGTTCGTCTTCGACGTCCTGGCTGGCCACGAACATCAGCTCGTCGCCCGGCTCCAGGGTGTCGTCGGCGGTGGGGACCAGGACCCGGCCCTCGCGCAGGATCGCCACCAGGGCGGTGTCGCGCGGCCAGGCCACCGATCCGACGCGCTCGCCGCCGAGGGGCGCGTCCTCGGGCAGCGTCAGCTCCACCAGGTTGGCCTCGCCCTGCCGGAACGTCATCAGCCGGACGAGGTCGCCGACGCTGACGGCCTCCTCCACCAGCGCCGACAGCAGCCGCGGCGTGGAGACCGCCACGTCCACGCCCCACGACTCGTTGAACAGCCACTCGTTGTTCGGGTGGTTGATCCGCGCCACCACGCGCGGAACCCCGTACTCGGTCTTGGCCAGCAGCGACACCACCAGGTTGACCTTGTCGTCGCCGGAGGAGGCGACCACCACCTGGCAGCGCTCCAGCGCCGCGTCGTCCAGCGCGGCGATCTCGCACGCGTCGGCCAGCAGCCACTCCGCGCGCGGCACCATCTCCACCTTGATGGCCTTGGGGTTCTTGTCGATCAGGAGAACCTCGTGCCCGTTCTCCAGCAGCTCCTGGGCGATGGACCGGCCCACCGCGCCGGCCCCGGCGATCGCGACCCGCATCACGCGTCCTCCCCGTTCCGCGCCGCGACCGCGGCGTTGACCCGCTCCAGGTCGTCGGCCCCCGCCATGATGTGCACGATGTCGCCGTCCTGGATCACCGTGTCCCGCTCGGGGACGAGCGCCTCGCCCATCCGGGACAGGAACGCCACCCGGGTCCCCGCGTGCTCCTCCAGCTCGCCGACCTTCTCTCCCACCCACAGGTGGCCGGAGTCCAGCTCGGCGAGGACGACCGCGCCCGTCGGGTCGCGCCACAGCGGCTCGGCGCCCTCGGGGAGCAGGCGGCGCAGGATCTGGTCGGCCGTCCACCGCACGGTCGCGACCGTGGGGATGCCGAGGCGCTGGTAGACCTCCGCCCGGCGCGGGTCGTAGATCCGGGCCACCACGTTGTCGACCCCGAACGTCTCGCGCGCGACGCGCGCGGAGATGATGTTGGAGTTGTCGCCGCTGCTGACGGCCACGAACGCCGACGCGCGCTCGATGCCCGCCTCGGCGATGACCTCCCGGTCGAACCCGAACCCGGTGATGCGGCGGCCCCGGAACCCGCTGCGCAGCCGGCGGAACGCCTCCGGGCTCTGGTCGATGATGGCCACCGAGTGACCCTTGTCCTCCAGGATGTGGGCGAGCGTCGAGCCGACCCGCCCGCATCCCATGATCACGATATGCACGGCCGTTCCCTCTTCCATAGGGGGACGCTCCCCCTCTACCCCCCGCGCCGGGCACGGCATTCGCCGCCGACACCGCGCCGCACCCGAGGACCGTTTCCTGTGAATGATCCCTGCGGGCTGCAAACCTACACATCCGCCCAGGCGAGTACTACTCAACCAGCTATCCGCCGGGGCGGCGAGGCGCCCGCGGATCGGGTGGCGGCCGGGCGCTGCGCAGCGGTCCGCAGGGGCTAGAGTCTCGTTGCGTGTCAAAGGTTCCCGACCTCGCGAAGCGGCTCCTCCTCGGCCGCGCGCTCAGCAGCGCCCAGCAGAGCGAGCAGCTGCTGAAGAAGCGCATCGCGCTGCCCGTTTTCGCGAGCGACGCGCTGTCGTCGGTCGCCTACGCTCCGCAGGAGATCCTGCTCGCGCTCGGCGCGGGCGGTCTCGTGATGTACCACTACACCCCGTGGATCGCCGCGGCCGTCGTGATCATCCTGCTGACCGTGGTCGCCTCCTACCGGCAGAACGTCCGGGCCTACCAGAGCGGCGGCGGCGACTTCGAGGTCGCCACCACCAACCTCGGCGGCAACTGGGGCGTCGTCGTGGCCAGCGCGCTGCTGGTCGACTACGTCCTCACCGTGGCGGTGTCGGTGTCGTCGGGGGTCGAGAACCTCGGCGCGCTGCTGAAGTTCATGCAGCCGCACGAGGTCGTCGTCGCGATCGTCATCGTCGTGCTGCTCACCCTCGGGAACCTGCGCGGCCTCAAGGAGGCCGGGGTCGCCTTCGCGATCCCCACCTACCTGTTCATGTTCGCGGTCTTCGGCATGCTGGCGTGGGGCCTGGTCCGGCTGGTCTCGGGCACCCACCTGCAGGCCGAGACGGCGCACTACGAGGTCCGCGGCGACGAGATGGGCATCGCCGGGTTCGCCCTGGTGTTCCTGCTGCTAAGGGCCTTCTCCTCGGGCTGCGCCGCGCTGACCGGGGTCGAGGCGATCAGCAACGGCGTGCCCGCGTTCAAGAAGCCCAAGGGCGAGAACGCCGCCACGACCCTGCTGATGCTCGGGCTCGTCGCGATGACGCTGTTCGGCGGCGTGACCGCGTTCGCCTACATCACCGACGCCAAGTTCGCCGAGCCCGACCAGGGCAGCCAGCTGATCGACCCGTCCACCGGCAGGCCCGTGACCGACGCCGACCCGGTGATCGCGCAGGTCGCGCACACGGTGTTCAGCAACTTCACCCCCGGGTTCGCGCTGGTCACCGCGATGACCGCGCTGATCCTGTTCCTCGCCGCCAACACCGCGTTCAACGGGTTCCCGGTGCTCGGCTCGGTGCTCGCGCAGAACCGCTACCTGCCGCGCCAGCTCCACACCCGCGGCGACCGCCTCGCCTACAGCAACGGCATCATCATCCTGGCCACCATGGCCGGGCTGCTGATCTACGCCTACGACGCGTCCGTCAGCCGGCTGATCCCGCTGTACACCGTCGGCGTCTTCGTGTCGTTCACCGTCAGCCAGGTCGGCATGGTCCGGCACTGGAACCGGCTCCTGGCCACCGAGCCGGACCCGGCGCAGCGCCGCCGGATGCGCACCTCCCGCGGGATCAACGCCTTCGGCGCCACCCTCACCGGCATCGTCCTGGTCGTCGTGCTGATCACCAAGTTCGCGCTCGGCGCCTACATCGTCTGCATCGCGATGCCGCTGCTCTACCTGCTGATGAAGGGCATCAGGCGGCACTACGACCGGGTCGCCGCCGAGCTGGTTCCCTCCGGCGAGGACGTCGCGCTGCCCGCCCGCAACCACGGCATCGTGCTCGTCTCCAAGATCCACAAGCCGACGCTGCGGGCCCTGGCCTACGCCCGCGCCACCCGACCGTCCACGCTGGAGGCGGTGACGGTGGCGGTGGACGCCGAGGAGTCGCAGCGCCTCCAGCAGGAGTGGGACGCCCTCGACATCCCCGTCCCGCTGAAGATCCTCGACTCGCCGTACCGGGAGATCACGCGCCCGGTCCTGTCCTACGTCAAGAGCGTCCGGCGCAAGAGCCCCCGCGACGTCGTCACCGTGTTCATCCCCGAGTACGTCGTCGGCCACTGGTGGGAGCACCTCCTGCACAACCAGAGCGCGCTGCGGCTGAAGGGGCGGCTGCTGTTCCAGCCGGGCGTGATGGTGACGAGCGTCGCGTGGCAGCTGCAGTCCTCCGACCGGCTCAAGGGGCGCAAGGAGCCCCCGGGCCCCGGCTCGTCCCGGCGCCCGCCGCGGACCGGGGCACGCCCCGGTGCCGGTAGTGTTTCGGACCGTGACTGAACTCGAACCCGACGTCCTCGAACTGGAGGTCGGCAACGTCGCCAACGGCGGTTTCTGCGTCGCCCGGCACGAGGGGCGCGTGGTCTTCGTCCGGCACGCCCTGCCCGGCGAACGGGTGAGGGCCCGCGTCACCGACCGCACCAAGAACTTCCTCCGCGCCGACGCCGTGGAGATCATCGAGGCGTCGCCCGACCGCGTGCAGGCGCCCTGCCCGTTCGCCGGCCCCGGACGGTGCGGCGGCTGCGACTGGCAGCACGCCTCCCTGCCGGCCCAGCGGGCGCTGAAGGCCGCGGTCGTCCAGGAGCAGCTGGAGCGGCTCGCCGGGATCACCCGCACGGTCGTCGTCGAGGAGGTCCCGTACCCGGTCGACGGCGAGGTGGTGCCGCCGCCGGGGCTCGGCTGGCGCACCCGCGTCCAGTTCTCGGTCTCCTCCGGCGTCGTCGGCCTGCGCAAGCACCGGTCGCACGACATCGAGCCCGTGGACGAGTGCCTGATCGCCCACCCCGGCGTGGAGCTGATGGGCATCGAGCGCAAGCGCTGGCCGGGCGCGTCCGGCGTCGAGGGCGTGGTCTCGGCGAGCACGGGCGACCGCCTCGTCGTGCTGCGCGGCCGCGACCGCCGCAAGATCCGCGTCCCCCGGCTGGACGTGCCGGTCCGGCTCGTGCGCGGCAAGCCCGAACCGGGCGCCGGGCTCCCGTACGTGCGTGAAGAGGTCTCCGGGCGGCTCTACCAGGTCAGCGGCAGCGGCTTCTGGCAGGTGCACCCGGGCGCGGCGCAGCTGCTCGCCGACGCCGTCCTGGACGCCCTCGAACCGAAGCCCGGCGATATCGCCCTCGACCTGTACTGCGGCGTCGGCCTGTTCGCCGGCGTCCTCGCCGACCGCGTCGGCGACGAGGGCCTCGTCGTCGGCGTCGAGTCGGACGGCCAGGCCGTCCGCGACGCCCGCTACAACCTGCGCGACCTCTCGAACGTCTCGATCGAGCGCGGCCCCGTCGAGGAGGTCATCGCCGACCTGGAGTTCGGCCGCGCGTCCTCGGGCTCCCGCACGCAGAACAAGCGCGGCACGGGCCACCACGGCGGTTCCCGGGTCCGCAAGGCCGACCTGGTCGTCCTCGACCCGCCCCGCACCGGCGCGGGCCGCGAGGTCGTCGACCACATCACCCGCCTCGCCGGCCGCAAGATCGCCTACGTCTCCTGCGACCCGGCCACCCTCGCCCGCGACCTCGCCTACTTCAGCGAACGCGGCTGGACCCTGGAGACCTTCCGCGCCTTCGACGCCTTCCCCATGACCCACCACGTGGAGTGTTTGGCGACCCTGGTCAGGGGCTAGAAACCGGCGCTGCCCTGCGGTGTCTTCCGGGGAATGCGTCACTGTGATCTCCGGCAGATCAAGATCAAGACCAGGGGCCGCGCACGGTCGCGGCGCGTCCGGGATGGCCGGAAGGCGATGGGCTCCTCACGCCTGTGAACGACGCCGCCGTACCGTGGGTCACAGGAGCACTTCTCCGGACCTGTGAGGAGTCCACCATGGCCGCCAACGTAACGCTACGTCCTGATATCCAGGCAGCCGCCGACCGCATGGAACAGAGGATCGGCGCAAAGCGGGAGATCCGGAAGCTGACCGACTATCTCTGGGAAGGGGAGACCGTCCGACACATGGTCTCCGGTAGCTACGGGAACGGGATGGGCTTGGTCGTCCTTACCGACCGAAGGCTGCTGTTCGTCAGGGACGGCTGGACGTCTAAGACCACCGAAGATTTCCCGCTCGACAAGATCTCCTCGGTTCAGTGGTCATCCGGGCCGATGTCAGGCAAGCTGACGGTGTTCTCCTCCGGCAACAAGGCGGAGATCATCAATGTCCAGAAGCGGGGCGGCAAGACCATCGCCGACACGATCCGCGAGCGCCTGGCGTCCGGGCCTAGCCACCCGGCAGCGCCGCCTCCCGCGCCGGTTCGGCGACCGCCCGCCCCGCCCGCAGAGCAGCCCGCGGTATCGCCGCAGACCACCCAGCGTGAAGACGTGTTCGCCGCGCTGGAGAAGCTGGGGAAGCTTCGCGATGCCGGCGTCGTCACCGCGGAGGAGTTCGAGGCGAAGAAGGCCGAGTTGCTCGCCCGCATCTGATCTCGCGCGTCACCCGTCGGCCCTCGGTCGGTGGGCGGGAGTCATTCCACCGGCAGGACGTACTCCACCTCGTACCGGTCCGTGGGCACCACGATGTCGGCCGTCCACCGCCCGCTCCGCCGTGCGGTAGGTCCGCTGGATCACCATGACCACGGACCCGAGCGCCTCGCCGAGCGGCTCCGCCTCCGACCGCAGCACCGGCCGCGCCGTCACGACCACCTGCACAGACTCGATGTGCTGCCCGATCGCCCGCATCCGCGCGACCACTCCGGCGCCGGCGTGCGGGCCCTCCTCCGGGAACATCACCGGCGTGCCGTGCGTCAGGTCGAGCGGCTCCCAGCTCGTGGACAGCATCACGGGTTGCTCGTCGGCCAGAAAGGTGTAGCGGCTGCACATGACGGGGTCGCCCAGCCGTGATGTCGAGCCGCTCCGCCACGGCCGGGGACGCGGGACCGCATCTCCGATGCGACGCGCCACGTGCCGGCGCGTCCCCGCCGCTGCATCTCCGTGCGGAACGGCGACCCGTCCCGGCCGGAGGAGCCGTACCAGGACCGGGCGAGGCGCTTGAGCTCCGGCTTGCGCCGCACGTACGTCCCCGAGCCGGACCGCGCTTCGAGGAAGCCTTCGGTGGTGAGCAGCCGGACGGCGCCGAGGGCGACCTGATCGGAAACCTCGTAGCGCTCGCGGAGCTGGGCCCGCGAGGGGACGCGGTCGCCCGGCGCGAGCGTGTGCCGTCGATGATCTGGCGCCGTAGATCATCGGCTATGCGCTGGTAGGCGGGCTGGGTCACGGCGCCTCCGATCGCTGGGTGCGAATGCTCGGACACAGGTTGGGGGTGACGGCATGGGCACGTTCCGTAGGAGGTATCCGTGGAGTGGAGCCAGACCTACCCCGGCTGCGTCTCCATGGTGCCGGTCGCCCGGGCCTTCGTTCGAGCGATGGTCAGAAAGTCGCCGCGCCGTGAGGACGCCGAGCTCATCGCAGCCGAGCTCGTCGTCAACAGCCTGCGGCACACGCCCAGTGGCGACGGCGGCGAGGTCACGATGCTCGTGAAGGTGGCGCCCGGCCGCGCCCGCATCGCCGTCCACGACTCCGGCGACGGCAGGCAGTGGCATCCGGTCCCGTGCATTCCCGAGGACGAGGACGGCCATGGCCGCGGACTGCTCATCGTCTACTCCTTGGCCGACAGGGTGGGCCACGACGCCGACGCTGACGGGCAGACCATGTGGGCCGAGCTGACCTGGAGCGATCAATGACGGCCCGGGCGGTGCGCGAACACCGGTTGCTCTCGGGCCTGACCGGAAACGAGGCCCGGATATGAGCGAGGCGCCCAACCCAATGCCACCCGAGGATCCGGCAGCGCGCCTCGCCACGCTGCGCGACGAGTTCCCCGGGTGGAGGATTGAGGGGAGTGACTTGCCGTCCCTCCCTTTTCGCGCCGTTCGGGAAGGGGGCGGCGAGAAGGCGATCATTCTGGGTGCCGGTTCCGCCGACGCGCTGTGGAACCTGCGGTCCCAGCAGGACGCCGCTGAAAGCGGACGCGCGCTTCTGGCGCTGGGCAAGGCGCTGGTGGAGCGCGGGGCGACGGTCATCGAGCACGACGGCAGCATCGTCACCAGGACGCGGACCGGGGTCGCTCGTTCGGTCGGTGCGCTGCGGGGCCGGTTCGTCTGGGACTCCGGGCTCGATCTCGGCCCGACCGGCGACGTGGGCGAGGGCGCCGGGAAGATCGTGCGGCTGCTCGGCCTGGAGCCGCACCCGCAACTGTCGGTGCTCGCCCGGCGCATGGGCGTGCGCGGTTACGCCGTGGACATCGGCGCCAGCCATGACCCGGGCCCACCCATGCCACAGCGGCTGAGGCCTGGGCGAATACAACACAGAGTGTGTCCGCTTGACCCTGTAGCGTGACTCGCGCGTGTGAGTGGCGTGATGACAGGAGGGGATATGCGACTGCCCCGATGGGCTCCTTGGGTCGGGGGCGTGTTGAGCGATTCTCCGGCCATCACCAGCGTGAAGCCCTTCGGCGACGCGGGGATCACCGATCCCCGGTTCGGGCACATCATTACTCTGACCACGGGCGCCCAGATCGAACTGCAATGGGTACGGACCAGTCCGTCGTCGGGCGATGAGCACGATGAGGTCCCGGTCACTGGGGATCCGCCCGTGCCGGTGACCCTGCCGGAAATGCCGAGTTCGGGCCGGACGTCAATCCGCCTGATCGAGCAGCACCTCGCCGCGCTCATCGTCAACGGGGGGAACCCGGAGATCCGGGCGGTCGAGCGGAAGTCGACCCGCGCGGAAGCCGGCCTGCGGCCGTGCTGCGTCATCGTGCGCATGCACAGCGGTGCCGACATCTTCGGCGTGTTCCGAAGCCTGGCGCCTGCCGGTGCCTCGCTCGGCGGGGGTGGTTTCCAGCAGGGGAAGGAGGTGTGAATGAGAGTCCGGCCCGGAACTTGAAGTAGCGGCCTGGGCGAAGTCGCGTGCGGGGGTCATCGGCGTTCTGGTAGGACGAAACGTCCTGCTTCGGGAGGTTGGGGGCGGGGGTGTTCGTGCGGGCTGGCAGGTCGGCTTCTGGAGAGGGCTTGGTGGATGGTCGGTATCCGAGAGTGCAGGGAGGAAGATCTTGAGCTGCTGGAGTCCTGCATTCCCTCGCCCGGTCGGACCAGGAGGCATGCGGCACGGTTCGAGCAGCAGCGGCGCGGGCTCACCACGTTTCTGATCGCCTGCGCCGAAGCCGTTCCCGTCGGAACCGGGCAGATCCTGTGGCACGGCTGCGCCGCTCCCGAGGTGAGGCGGCTTTATCCGAACTGTCCCGAGCTCAACGGTCTGGGGGTCTGGCCGCCCGAACTGAGGTCCCAGGGCATCGGGCGCGCGCTCATCGGCACGGCCGAAGCCCTCGTCCGCCAACGCGGTCACGACCGGATCGGGCTGGGTGTGGACGACGACAACCAGCGGGCAGCCGATCTCTACCTCCGGCTCGGTTACCAGGAGACCGGCTGCCGCTACCTCGATCGGTACCACTACATCGACGACCACGGGACCCGCCATGAAGTAGTCGACCCCGCGCGGTTCCTGGTCAAGCAGCTCGGTCGGGCGGGCGGTGTGCCGCCCTCTTAGGCTGATCGCAGGCAGAAGGGGTGTCCGGCCGGACTGGCGTAGACCCGGCTGCCGTTCGGGTGGACGTCGTCTGCGGGCCGGAGCCTGGTGGCACCGGCTTCGAGCGCCGTGCGGTCCGCGGCCGCGAGGTCGTCGACGGTGAAGTCGAGGTGCATCTGCTGGAGGCCGTCCGGCCAGTTCGGGGCGACCTGTCCCGGGGCCGACTGGATGACGAGCACGGGCAGGCCGGGGGCCTGGACGAAGTGGTGGCTCGGCGTGCGGGTGATCGAGCCGCCGAGCAGCCGGTGCCAGAAGGCGCCTTCCGGCTCCGGTTCGGCGGCGTCGATGACCACGGAACTCAGGTTGATGATCACGGGTTTCCCGTTCTTCGAGTCGGGCGGTGCTCAGACGGTCGGGATGATGCCGCCGTCGACGCGGAACTGTGCTCCGGTGAGCCACTTCGCGCGCCGGGAGGCGAGGAACGCGATCAGTTCGGCGACGTCCTCGGGGTCTCCCGCGCGGCCCATCGGGACCTTCAGGTCGTCCACGATCTGCCGCTCGATCTCGTTGGGGCCGACGCCTCGCTGGTCGGCCATGTGCTGGAGGTGGGCGGCCGCGCCGTCGGTGACGACGAAGCCCGGAAGGACGCACACCACACGTACCCCGTGCTCGCCGACCTCGGTCGCCAGCTCGCGGCTGTAGGCGTTGAGCGCCGCCTTGGCGGCGGCGTAGGACGCCTCGGTGCGCTGCGGGAGCCGGCTGGCGATCGAGGAGACGTGCACGACGACGCCGGAGCCGCGTTCGACCATCCCCGGTACCAGCGCCCGGTCCAGGCGCACGGCGCTGAGGAGGTTCATCTCAAGGTCCGCGCGCCAGGACTCCTCCGACCGGGTCAACGTCGGCGCCGGTGCGCTCGCCGCGCCCGCGTTGTTCACCAGGACGTCCACTCCGCCCACGAGGTCGACGACGCGGCGGCCCAGTTCCGCCGCGCCCTCCTCCGTCGAGAGGTCCGCCGGAATGAACGTGGCGCCGTCCCCCTCCTTCGGCCTGCTCCGGGACGCCGTCAGCACGGTCGCGCCCGCGGCGGCGAACCGGCGGACGGTGGCCTGGCCCAGGCCGCGGCTGCCGCCGGTGACCAGCACTCGGAGGCCGCCCAGTCCTTCTTCTGTGATCGTCATGGGAATCTCCCTCGTAACATGAACCCGACTCCGGAAACAGTAGTACACAAACGGAACCGGACTCACCTTATGGAGGTCCCGTTGTCGTCATCACGCCCGCTGCGCGCCGACGCGCGACGCAACCGCGAGGCGCTCCTCGCCGCGGCGCGAGAGGCGTTCCTCGGCGGCGACACCGACGCGCATGTCGAGGAGATCGCCCGTAGTGCCGGCGTGGCGGTCGGGACGTTCTACCGCCACTTCGAGACACGCGAGGTCCTCATCGAGGAGGTCTATCGCAAGGAGGTCGACGAACTGTGCGCCGCACCCGTGGAGCTTCTGGACCGGCACGCCCCCGACGAGGCCCTGCGGCGCTTCCTGCTGCTGCTCGTGGACCACGCGGCCGTCGGCAAGGGGATGTCCGTCGCCTTGGAGAGCATCATGGCTACGGACTCACCGGTCTTCGGGACCGCCCGCACCCAGATGGCGAACGCTCTCGACCGGCTGCTCGCCGCGGGCGCCGAGGCCGGCGCCGTCCGCGGCGACGTCACGGGCTCCACCCTGCTGCGCGCGCTGGGCGGCATCTGCGGGATGCGCGCCACGGAAGGCTGGCAGGTCGAGGCCCGGCAGATCACCGCTCTCCTCTTCGACGGCCTGCGCCACGGCGCCCGGCGGGCGAACTGAGCCGGATGCCCCGGCCGACTCCCGTGACCTTGGAAAACCTGTTGCGCGGCCGCATAGCGTGGACGTGTGATCGAGATCAGGGACGTGCCGGAGGCCGACGCCGCGCTCATGGTCGACTTCGCCGGGATGGTGTTCCACCTGCCCATGGAGGACGGCGACCGCGACCGGGACGGGTGGCCGCTCACCCGTGCCGAGCGGATCGGCGCCTATGACGGCGACACGAGGGTCGGGCAGCTCGCGGCCATGCCGATGCGGCTCGCGGTCCCGGGCGCTCTGCTCGACTGCTCGGCGGTCACGTTCGTCGGGGTGCTGCCCACGCATCGGCGCCGGGGAATCCTGACGTCCATGATGGACCGGATGGACGCCGACGCCATCGCGGCGGGGCGTCCGGTGGCCGCGCTCTGGGCTTCGCAGGGCGCCATCTACGGCCGGTACGGTTTCGGGCTGGCCACGCGGGCGATCGACCTGGAAGTGACCACGTCGCGTCCGCTGGAGTTCCGCACGGCCCCGGACGACCGGCCGCTGCGGCTCGTCGACGCCGCGTCCGCGCCCGAGCTGGTCGATCCGATCCACCGGCGATCGCTGCGCCCGGGCGGGCTCGTGCGCGATCCCGAGTGGTGGGCCAAGGCGATCCTGCGGCCTGTCGACCGGGAGTCACCCGGTTACACCGCGCCGCGCATCGTCGTCCATCCCGCCGGCTACGTGGTCTACCGGGTCCGCGAGGGGACGGTCCGGGTGGTCGACCTCGTCGCCGACACCCCGCAGGCGGAGGCCGCGCTCTGGAAGTTCCTGGCGTCGATCGACCTGACGTCCCGCATCGAGGCGCTGGGCCGTCCGGTGGACGACCTGCTGCCGCACATGGTCGCCGACCCCGACCGGGTCAAGGTCACGAGGGACTTCGGCGCCCTCTGGCTGCGGTTGATCGACGTGCCGGCCGCTCTTCGCGCCCGCTCCTGGGCCGCCGAGGACGCCTTCGTCCTGGAGATCGAGGACCCGCGCATCCCGGCGAACGCCGGCCGCTGGCGCCTCACGACCGGGGCGACGCCTGCCTGCGAACCGGCCTCCGGGCCACCGGACCTCAGCCTGAGCGCCGCCGATCTCGCGGCCGTCTACCTGGGCGGCCAGAGCCCGGTCACCCTGGTCCGGATCGGCGCCGTCACCGAGCACACGCCGGGTGCGGCCGCGCGTCTGGAGGCCGCGCTGGCCGTTCCGCTGGCGCCCTACATCAACGACGACTTCTGAGTCACCGCCAGAAGAAGACCTTGGCGCTGGCCTTGGCGATCGTCGCGGCGGCGGCGCCCTGGTGGAGGAGCTGGAAGCGCACGCGCTTGCCCGCCTCGACGGTGTCGGCGGCGAGGCCGTAGAGGAGGTTGGTGGGTTCGCCGACGGAGATGAAGTCCTGGACGGGGCCGATCTGCAGGCTGGAGGAGTCGCCGTCCGCCATCTCGACCACGCGGGCCTGGATGAGCGTGCCCGCGGGGACGCCGCTGAGCGTCGCGCTCACCGACACGCTGTAGCGGGCCGAGCCGGTCAGCAGGCCGGGGCCGCCCGAGTCGCCGTGCTGGTGCTCCTTGTCGGAGTACTCCTTGCTCCAGGTGACCTCGGTCCACTTTCCGGGAGGAAGCTCCTGGTGGTCGCCACCGGTGCCGACGGACACGTAGTCGGGCATGTCGTCCTCTCCCTCGGGCGAGACGCCGACGCGCCACTGCCCGTAGTCGCTCTTGACGGCGCGGTCGTAGTCGACGCCGACGCCGTTGATCGTGTGGTCGTTGGAGTACTGCCGGAGCTGGGCGCGGGGGTCCCATTTGCCGCCCGACCAGGCGTACGTCTGCCAGCCGAAGGTGATCTTCTTGGCGTCGAAGGCGCGCTTGACCGGGCCGTAGCCGCCGTAGAGGCCGACCCGGTCGCGGCCGAGGACGCTCGCCGCGCCGTCCAGATAGGCGTTGATCTCGTCCTGCTGCCCGGAGGTGGCGTCCCAGTCGGCGGCGAAGTAGATCGGCCGGTCGTCCGGCATGCCGCACGCCCTGGCCTGGGCGGCGGCGTCCCGGGCATCGGCCGCGCCGGCGGACCGGCCGGCGAGGGGGCGCTTGGCGGTCGACTCCCACACGACCACCAGCCAGATGCCCGCGGCTGACAGCTCGTCGGCCTCCTTGCGGGTCAGGTTCTTGCCGCTCGTGTCGTGCGACAGGTAACGGCACGCGAACTTCGCCCCGGCGCGTTCCAGCGCGGACGCGCCGGGGCGGCCCCACGCGTAGTCGACGCCGAAGACAGCCATGTCAGCTCCATGTGTCGGGTTGTCGGGGTCTTGGCGATTTAACAGGCTTTGTCCTTTGTGGCGCAGGAGATTGCGGAGGTTGACCGTCCGTAAGGGGGTGGACGGTCAAGAGTCACCGTGCGTGGCGACACGCCGACACGGCGTTGGCGGCCGCGCCTCCGGATCACTAGAACGGACGGTGACCGCAACAAAACCGCAGGCCACGGGGGGTTCGTAGTGATCCGGACGTTGAGGGTGCAGGGCATGGTGCTGGCGATCGCCGCGCCGGTGCTGGGAGGCGTTCTCCTGCCTGCCGCAGCGCAGGCCGACGGGCCCGGCCCGAAGCCGAAATCCAAGCAGCACGGCAAGCAGGCCGCGGGCGTGGCGCTCCGCACGGGCGGGCCCGCGAGCGCCGTCGTCCCCGGGCGCACCTACGAGTGGACGTTCAAGATGGCCGCCAAGGGGCCGGGCAAGTCCGGCAAGGCGGTGTTCAGGACGACGCTGCCGAGATCGCTGGCGTTCGTCTCGGGGAACAGGGACTGCGCTGCCGCCGGGTGGACGGTCGAGTGCGAGCTCGGCGCCGTGCGGGACGGGGGGACCGTCACCGGCGCGATCAAGGCCAAGGTGTCGGACGACGCCAGGCCCGGTCAGCGGATCCGCCTGCGCGGAACCGTGACGTGGGGCGCCGCCCACGCGGCGCGCATGTTCCCAGCCGTCCGCATCGCCACGTCCGCCCAGGAAGGACACTCCAAGGCGTCCCCGAAGAAGCCCGAGGCGAAGAAGCCGGGCGCCAAGAAGCCCAAGGCGAAGGTGCCGGACGCGAAGGAGTCCGAAGCGAAGAAGCCGGAAGCCAAGAAGCCGACGGTCAAGAAGCCGCATGTGAAGAAGCCGGACGCCAAGAAGCCCAAGGCGAAGGTGCCGGCGGCGGTGCGGAGGGTCGGTCGCTCGGGGTGACGCCGGGCGGGGGCTGACCCGCCGCGCGACCGCCGCCCGGTCCGTACGAGGATGGGGACATGCGACTTCGAATCTTCACCGAGCCCCAGCAGGGGGCGACGTATGAGACACAGCTCGCCGTCGCCAAGGCGGCCGAGGAGCTCGGCTTCGACGCGTTCTTCCGTTCCGACCACTTCGTCAAGATGGGGGACGTCTCGGGCGAGCCGGGCCCGACGGACTCCTGGATCACGCTGGGCGCGCTGGCGCGGGAGACCAGCCGGATCAGGCTCGGCACGCTGGTGACGGCGGGAACGTTCCGCTATCCGGGGCCGCTGGCGATCTCCGTCGCGCAGGTCGACCAGATGAGCGGCGGGCGCGTCGACCTGGGCCTCGGGACGGGGTGGTTCGAGGAGGAGCACGCCGCCTACGGCATCCCGTTCCCGAGCCTCGGCGAGCGCTTCGACCGGCTCGAGGAGCAGTTGCAGATCCTCACCGGGCTGTGGGGGACGCCGTCCGGCGAGACGTTCTCCTTCAGCGGGCGGCACTACACCCTGACCGAGTCGCCCGCGCTGCCCAAGCCGGTGCGGCCGGGCGGGCCGCCGATCATCATCGGCGGCGCGGGGGCGAAGCGGACGCCGCGGCTGGCCGCCCGCTACGCCGACGAGTACAACGTCCCGTTCCACCAGGTCAAGGACACCGGCGGCGCGTTCGACCGGGTCCGCGCGGCGGTCGCCGAGGCGGGCCGGACGAGGCCGCTGGTGTACTCGGCCGCGCAGGTCGTGTGCTGCGGGCGGGACGAGGCGGAGCTGAAGCGGCGCGCCGACGCCATCGGGCGGAAGGTGCCGGAGCTGCGCGAGAACGGGCTGGCCGGGACCCCGCAGGAGCTGGTCGACAAGATCGGCCAGTTCGGCGAGCTGGGCGCGGAGTGCCTGTACCTCCAGGTCCTCGACATGAGCGACCTGGAGCACGTGGAGCTGCTGGCCTCCGAGGTGATGAGCAAGCTCTGACGGCGAGGCGGGGCCCGCGCCCGGGGGAGTCCCCTGGGCGCGGGCCCCGTGCGTCACGTCAGGCGGTCTCCTCCTCCGGGCGCGCGTGCATCGGAAGCAGGAACGTCACCAGGAAGGTCAGGCCGAGGAGCCCGACCTCGACCCACAGCGTGAACTTCATGGCGTCGCCGAACCCGACCTTGGCCGCGTGCTCGCCCGCCCCGGCGACCGCCTTCTGGACGGCGGGAGCCGACTGCGGCGCGGCGGCGACGGCGGCGCCGACGGCATTTTCCAGGCGGCCGCAGGACGCGGGCACGGCGGCGGCGTCCTTGGCGGTGGCGCGGTCGCGGCCGCAGTCGCGCAGGCCGTCCACGACGCGGTCCCGCTGCGCGGCCGGGACGGACGCGGCGGCGAGGTCGCGGCGCAGGGCGGCGGCGCCGTCGTCGGCGGCGGACGCGACGTGCCCGCCGAGCAGCCCGAAGAAGACCGTGCCGAGGACGGCCGCGCCGAGCGCGCTGCCGAGCTGCTGGACGGCGGTGAGCGTGCCGCCCGCCGAGCCGGTCTCCTCGGGTTCGACGCCCGCCAGCACGGTGTCGAAGAAGGGCCCCATCAGCAGGCCCATGCCGATCCCGGTGACGGTCAGCGCGGGGATGAGCTGCCAGGGGGTGACGTCGGTCCCGGCGTACCGGAGGGTGAAGTACAGCCCGGCGATCCCGGCGGCCATGACGACGGCGCCCGCATGGATCACCTTGCGGCCGAGGCCCTGCACGGCCTGCATGAGGCCGAAGCCGATGACGATGCCGACCGACCACGGGATCTGCGCGAGGCCGGCCTTGAGCGGGGAGTAGCCCAGCCCGAGCTGGAAGAACAGCGCCAGCACCAGGCCGAGGCCGGCGACGCCGGAGAAGAACACCAGGCCGACGACGAGGCCGCCGGTGAAGCCCCGCTTGCGGAACAGGCTCGGCACGATCAGCGGGTCGCCGCCGAGACGCTGCTTGCGGGTCTCGTACCAGGCGAACACGCCCCACACGACGAGGGAGGCGGCCATCATGGCGAACGTCCAGGCGGGCCAGTCGTGCTCGCGGCCCTGGACGAGCGGGTAGATCAGCAGCCCGGCGCCGAGGGAGGCCAGGACCGCGCCGGTGAGGTCGAGCCGGGAGGCGTGCTCGGCGCGCCCCTCGGGCAGGAACCTCAGCCCGGCGAGCACGGCGGCGGCGCCCAGCGGCAGGTTGATCAGGAAGATCATCCGCCAGCCGGTGCCGAACAGGTCGGCGTCGATCAGCCAGCCGGCCAGCACCGGGCCGCCGACCGACGACAGCCCCATGACCGGCCCGAACATGGCGAACGCGGCGCCCATCTCCTTCGCCGAGAACATCTGCTTGATCATTCCGATGCCCTGGGGCAGCATCAGCGCGCCGAACAGGCCCTGCATGCCGCGGGCGCCGACCAGCATCCCGGGGGAGCCGGCGATGCCGCACAGCAGCGAGCCGACCGTGAAGCCGGCCGCGCCGATGAGGAACATCCGCTTGCGGCCGTAGAGGTCGCCGAGGCGTCCGCCGGTGATGAGCCCGACGGCCATGGCGAGGGTGTAGGCGGCGGCGAGCCACTGGATGGTGGCCGCCGACCCGCCGAGCTCGGCGCGGATCGTGGGGGCGGCGATGGCCGTGATCAGGGCGTCCAGCATGTCCATGACCTCGCCGGCGAGGATCACGAACAGGGCGACCCAGCGCCAGCGGTAGCCGCCGTCGGCGGTGCCCCGGGCGGGGGAGGTCAGGGTTTCGGTCATGGTCACTCCGGGAGAACAGTGTTCGTTGTCTACGAACAGTGTTCTACGGGCGAACGCTGTTCGTGTCAAGTACGATGTTCGTGTACGAGAAATCCTCTCTCCGATAGAGAAGATATATCGCGATTCGCGATAGTCAAGATGCATCGCGAGATCAGGAGGTCCTGACGTGGTCACCGCACGCCCGGACATGCCGACGCCGCCCGGCCGCAGGCCGCGCAGGGCCGCGCCCGCCCGCCAGCCGCTCACGCAGGAGCTCGTCGTCGACACGGCGATCCGCGTCCTGGACGCCGAGGGGCTGGACGCCGTGACCATGCGCCGCGTCGCGCAGGAGCTCGGCACGGGTCCGGCGTCCCTCTACGCCCACGTCTCGGGCAAGGAGGAGCTGCGCGAGCTGATGCTCGACCGGGTGGCCGCCGAGATCCGGCTCCCCGTCCCCGA
Source organism: Actinomadura verrucosospora (assembly GCF_039540335.1). Lineage (NCBI taxonomy): Bacteria > Bacillati > Actinomycetota > Actinomycetes > Streptosporangiales > Thermomonosporaceae > Actinomadura > Actinomadura verrucosospora. Next base: position 27,971 of record NZ_BAABEV010000052.1, read on the forward strand.
CCCGGCGCGCTGGCAGGAGCAGCTGAAGGAGCTGGCGCGCGAGATCCGCCGCGTCTACACCTCGCACCGCGACATCGCGGTGGTGTCGATGGCGCTCATTCCCACCGGGCCCCACCTGCTGGACGTCGCCGAGACGCAGCTCGCCCTCATGCGCGCCGGCGGCGTCCCGAAGCGGATCGCCGGGCTGGCCGTGAGCACCCTCGGCATGTTCCTCGACGCCGACGCCATCGAGGACACGCTCCACCACGCCAAGACGCCCCCGGGAGCGGGGGACCCGTGGACGTACTTCCAGAAGTACCTCGACCAGATCCGCGAGTACTTCGCCGCCCTGCCCGAGGACCGCTACCCGACGATCTCCGGCATGGTGGACGAGCTCACCGCGGAGAGCGGCGACGGGCGCTTCGAGTTCGGCCTCGACATGCTCGTCCGGGGAATCGCCTCCTACGCCGCGGAGGCGTCCCGCCCCGAGGAGGACGGTTAGGCGAAGGCGCGCTCGAAGGCCGCGTGCCTGGGGGCGCCCTTGGCGGTGTCCCAGACGGCGAAGACCACGTGCTCGAACCGGTCGGCGAACTCTCCGCCCGGACGCAGCGCCTCGGCGAACACCTCGGCGACCTCGGCGGGGTCGTTGCGGAAGACGCCGCAGCCCCAGGCGCCGAGAACGATCCGGGTGTGCCCGTTGGCCAGCGCCACGGCGAGGACCTTGCGGGCGCGCAGCCGCAGCGCCGCCGGAATCCGCTCGGCCGTGGCGGCGTCCCTGATCGCGCCGCGGTTCGGCGCGGGCGACGTCAGGAACGTGACGCCGTAGGGCTCCTCCAGCAGCCGCCCGGAGTCGTCCCGGAACACCGGCACGTCCGGCGAGTAGATCATGTGGTCGCTGTAGAGGAGGTCTCCCTGGGCGCGGTGGAAGTCGTAGTACTCCCTGGCCGAGCGCAGCGACTCGTACAGGCCCGACGAGCGCGCCAGCCCCTCCTCCTGGGCGTGCGCCCCGTTGAGGAAGCCGCCGCCCGGGTTCTTCGCGGAGGCGAAGTTGAGCGCGAACGGCGTCGTCCCGGGGGCGCGCAGCCGTCGGGCGGCGGCGAGCGTCGTCTCGCCGGTCACCTCGATCCGCGTGCGCGTGCCGGGGCCGGCCGGAGGAAGGTTCTCCAGCAGCGTGTCCAGCTCGCCCGGCCGGTAGAGGACGGTGCGGCGGACGGCCTCGGCCAGGTCGTCCGCGATCGGGACGGTGCGGCCGGACGGCGCGGTGTAGTCGCCGCGTTCGAGGATGGCCACGGTCTCCTGCGCGGTCATCCGGCGGGGGTGTCTGCTCATGTCGCTCCGGATTCTGCTGGTCAGGCGAACCGGGCGCAAACCCTTTAAGTCCAGCGTTCCGGAAAATGGATAGGGGTGTTCGATGCGTTCCGCCACACTTGGGACGTGCTTCTGACGATCACCACGACGATGAGCCAGGCGACCGACCTGGGGTTCCTCCTGCACAAGCATCCGGACCGGGTGCAGCGCTTCGAGCAGTCCTACGGCACGGCGCACGTCTTCTACCCGGACGCGGAGGAGGGGCGCTGCACGGCGGCCCTGCTGCTGGACGTCGACCCGGTCCAGCTCGTGCGCACGCGCGGCAGAGGCACGCCCGACTTCTCTCTCGGCCAGTACGTGAACGACCGCCCGTACGCGGCGTCGTCGCTCCTGGCGTCGGCCATGGCGAACGTGTTCCGCACCGCCATGCGGGGACGCTGCGACCTGCGTCCCGAACTGGCGGAGACGCCCGTCCCGCTGGAGATCGTCCTGCCCGCCCTCCCGTGCAGGGGCGGGCCCGGCCAGGCCGAGCGGTTCTTCGCTCCGCTCGGCTGGGACGTGTCGGCGGTGCCCGTGCCGCTCGACCCCGACTTCCCCGAGTGGGGCGACTCCCGGTACGTGACGCTCACCCTGACCGGGACGCTGCGGCTCGCCGACGCCCTCAACCAGCTGTACGTCCTGCTGCCGGTCCTCGACGACGCCAAGCACTACTGGATGGCGCCCGACGAGGTCGACAAGCTCATCCGGGCGGGGGAGGGCTGGCTGGCCGCGCATCCCGACCGCGGCGCCATCACGCGCCGGTACCTGGCCAACCGGCGCAGCCTCGTGCAGTCCGCGCTGGGCCGTCTCGCCGACGCCGAGGACGCGTCCGACGAGGAGCTCGACCCGGTGGAGGTCGAGGAGGAAGAGGACGGGCAGGCGGAGGCGGCGCCCGAGGAGGCGTCCGTCTCGCTCGCGGAGCTGCGGCTGCGGTCGGTGGTGCAGGCGCTGCATGACGAGGACGCCCGCCGGGTCATCGACCTCGGCTGCGGCTCGGGCAAGCTCATGGCGCGGCTGGCCAAGGACGAGTTCTTCAGCGAGATCTCCGGCTCGGACGTCTCGTACCGCGCGCTCGGCCACGCCGCCCGCCGCCTGCGGCTGGACAAGCAGCCGCGCCGCGAGAACGACCGCGTGCGGGACGTCTTCCAGGGCGCGCTCACCTACGCCGACGACCGGTTCCGCGGGTACGAGGCGGCCGTGCTGATGGAGGTCATCGAGCACGTCGACCCGCCGCGCCTCGGCGCCGTCGAGCGGGTCGTGTTCGGCCACGCCGCGCCCCGCGTCGTGGTCGTCACGACTCCGAACGCCGAGCACAACGTCCGCTACGAGGGGCTGGCGCCCGGGGCGATGCGCCACCCCGACCACCGTTTCGAATGGACGCGCCCGGAGTTCCGCGCATGGGCGGACCGGGTCGCCGCCGAGCACGGCTACAGCGTCCGCCACGTTCCCGTCGGCGACGACGACCCCGAGGTCGGCGCGCCGACGCAGATGGGAGTGTTCACCCGTTGACTTCCTCCCCCGGCCTAGAGGCAGGGGGTTCCAGCGTTTGCTCGCTGGGTTTCCTGCTTCGCCGACGACCGCCTCGTCCGGGAGGCGTCCCGTTGAGGTCTTACACCGTCTCCACAGGCGGTCACCGCCAGCCCGGCGGCCAGGATGTTGCGCGCGGCGTTGACGTCGCGGTCATGCACGCTGCCGCAGCCGCACGTCCATTCGCGGACGTCCAGCGGCAGCTTGGCGCGGATGGTTCCGCAGGTTCCGCACAGCTTGGAGGAGGGGAACCAGCGGTCGACCACCACGAGTTCGCGGCCGTACCAGGCGCACTTGTACTCCAGCATCGCGCGCAGTTCCGCCCACGCCGTGTCGGAGATGGCGCGCGCGAGCGTGCGGTTCCTGAGCAGGTTGTGGACGGCGAGGTCTTCGATCACGACCGTTTGGTTCTCACGGACGAGACGAGTCGACAGTTTGTGCAGGAAGTCGCGGCGCCGGTCGCTGATTCGCGCGTGCAAGCGGGCGAGTTTGCGGCGGGCCTTGTCGCGGTTCGCCGAGCCGGGGGCCTTGCGGGCAAGCTCGCGCTGCGCCTTGGCCAGGCGGGCGCGGTCACGCCGCTCGTGCCGGGGGTTGGCGATCTTCTCCCCGGTCGACAGGGTCACCAGCGAAGTGATCCCGGCGTCCACCCCGACCGCCGCGTCCGTGGTGGGGGCGGAGGCGACGCAGTCCTGGCAGAGCAGGGACACGAACCAGCGCCCGGCACTGTCGCGCGACACCGTCACCGTGCTCGGCTCCACACCCTCGGGCAGCGGACGCGACCAGCGGATGTCCAGCGGCGCGGACATCTTCGCCAGAGTGAGGCGCCCGTCGCGCCAAATGAACGCGCTCCGGGTGTACTCGGCCGACGCACGCGACCGCTTGCGCGACTTGAACCGCGGATAGGCGGCCCGCTTGGCGAAGAAGTTGGCGAACGCCGTCTGCAGATGGCGCAGCGCCTGCTGGAGCGGGACGCAGGACACTTCGGCCAGGAAGGCGAGTTCTTCGGTCTTCTTCCATTGCGTCAGAAGAGCGGACGACTGCGGGTAGGAGATCCGGCGCCCCTCGCCGTACCAGGCCCGGGTCCGCTCCTCCAGTGCCTTGTTGTAGACCATGCGCACGCAGCCGAACGTGCGAGACAGCTCAGCCGCCTGCTCGCCGGTCGGGTAGAAGCGGTATTTGAACGCCCGCTTGACCTGCCGCGCCATGCCACACGTTCTAACAGCTTCGGTGCGAGCCGACCTGACGGAAGTCGTAACGCCCCGGCTTCGCCGCTCTGCTCCGCAGAGGCGCGTTTTCTCCCTGGCCTGACGGCCGGGGCATCCATGGAGGAATCCAGATGACCGAGATCAAGGTCCCGGAGATGGGGCTCGTCGTGCTCGTCGGCGTGTCCGGGTCGGGCAAGTCGCACTTCGCGCGCAAGCACTTCAAGCCGACCCAGGTGGTGTCGTCGGACTTCTGCCGCGGGGTCGTGTCGGACGACGAGAACGACCAGTCGGCCACCGGCGACGCGTTCGACCTGCTGCACTACATCGTGGGCAAGCGCCTCCGGCGCGGACTGCTGACCGTGGTGGACGCGACCAACGTGCAGACCAAGGCGCGGGAGTCGCTGCTCAAGCTGGCCAAGGAGCACGACGTCCTGTCGGTGGCGATCGTGCTGGACGTCCCCGAGGCCCTCGCCGCCGAGCGCAACGCCGGGCGCCCGGAGCGCGACCTGGCCCCCCACGTCATCCCGCGCCAGCGCCGCGAGCTGCGGCGCGGCATGCGCTCGCTGGGCCGCGAGTTCCGCCGCGTCCACGTCCTGACCGGTCCCGACGAGATCGACGCCGCGACGATCCGGTACGAGAAGGCCTGGAACGACAGGCGCGAGCTGACCGGCCCGTTCGACGTCATCGGCGACGTGCACGGCTGCCGCGCGGAGCTGGAGGACCTCCTCGCCGACCTCGGCTACGAGATCCTCCGGGACGCGCGGGGGCGCGCCGCCGGCGCGAGCCACCCCGGCGGGCGGACCGCCGTCTTCGTCGGCGACCTGGTCGACCGCGGCCCCGACTCGCCGGGCGTGCTGCGCCTGGTGATGGGCATGGTGGCCGCCGGCGACGCGCTGTGCGTCTCGGGCAACCACGAGGCCAAGCTCGTCCGCGCGCTGCGCGGGCGCAAGGTGCGGCTCGCGCACGGGCTCGCCGAGTCGCTGGAGCAGCTCGCCGCCGAGGACGAGGACTTCCGCGACGGCGCGCTGCGGTTCATGGACGGCCTCATCAGCCACTACGTCTTGGACGGCGGACGCCTGGTCGTGGCCCACGCCGGGCTCAAGGAGGACTACCACGGCCGCGCGTCCGGACGGGTCCGCTCGTTCGCGCTGTACGGCGACACGACCGGGGAGACCGACGAGTACGGCCTTCCGGTGCGCTACCCGTGGGCGCGCGACTACCGGGGCAAGGCGATGGTCGTGTACGGCCACACGCCCGTCCCGGAGGCGGAGTGGGTGAACAACACCATCTGCCTGGACACCGGTGCGGTGTTCGGCGGGAAGCTGACGGCGCTGCGGTATCCGGAGCGCGAGCTGGCGTCGGTTCCGGCGCGGCAGGTCTGGTACGAGCCGACGCGTCCGCTGGAGGCGCCGGCCAAGGCGAGCGCGGGCGGCCACCGGGAGAACGACGTCCTCAACATCGGGGACGTCCTCGGGAACCAGGGCGTCGAGACCCGCCTGATGGGCCGCGTCTCGGTCCGGGAGGAGAACGCGCTGGCCGCGCTGGAGGTGATGAGCCGGTTCGCGGTGGACCCGCGCTGGCTCGTCTACCTGCCGCCCACCATGGCCCCCGCCGAGACGTCGCCCCTGCCGGGATACCTGGAGCATCCGGCCGAGGCCCTCGCCGCGTACCGGGACAAGGGCGTCCTGCGCGTGGTGTGCGAGGAGAAGCACATGGGCTCGCGCGCCGTGGCGGTCGTGTGCCGCGACGCCTCGGTGGCCGCCGAGCGGTTCGGCGTGGACGACGGGACGACCGGCGCCGTCTACACCCGCACCGGGCGGTCCTTCTTCCGCGACCCGTCCCGCACGGCCGAGGTCCTGGACCGGCTCCGCGCCGCCGTCGGCGCGGCGGGGCTCTGGGACGAGCTGGACACCGGATGGCTCGTCCTCGACGGCGAGATGCTGCCGTGGTCGGCGAAGGCGATGGACCTCATCCGCACCCAGTACGCGGCGACCGGCGCGGCGGCCCGGGCCGCCCTGCCCGTGGCGGCCGACGCGCTCGCGCGGGCGGACGGGCGGGGGCTCGACCTCGGCGGGCTGCGCGAGCGCGTCGACCGGCGGGCCGCGAACGCGTTCCGGTTCCGCGACGCGTACGCGCGCTACTGCTGGCCGGTGGACGGGCTGACCGGCGTGCGGTTCGCGCCGTTCCAGGTCCTCGCGGGGGAGGGCCGCTCGTGGGCGGTCCTGCGCGACCACGAGTGGCACATGTCCGTGGCCGGGCGGCTGGCGGACGGCGACGTGAGCGGGCTCGTCCAGCGGACGGGGTCGATGACCGTCGACCTGGGGGCGCCGGAGTCGGAGGCCGCGGCCGCCGAGTGGTGGGAGAAGCTCACCGCGGCGGGCGGCGAGGGCATGGTCGTCAAGCCGCTGGGGCCGCTTCCGGAGGGCGCCAAGGTGCAGCCCGGCGTCAAGTGCCGGGGGCCGGAGTACCTGCGCATCATCTACGGGCCCGACTACCGCGAGCCCGAGCACCTCGGACGGCTGCGCCGCAGGTCGCTCGGGCGCAAGCGGTCGCTGGCGATGCGGGAGCACGCGCTGGGCGTCGAGGCCCTCGACCGGCTCGCCGGCGGGGAGCCGCTGTGGCGCGTCCACCAGGCGGTCTTCGCCGTCCTGGCGCTGGAGTCGGAGCCGGTGGACCCGCGCCTGTGACCGTTCCGCGCGCCACGGCCCGCCCCAGAGCGGCGGGCCGTGGCCGCGGGTCAGGTCGAGAAGAGCATGTGGAACACGCTGCCGTGGTGCGGGCGGTGGTGCCCGCCGTGGTGATGGTGGTGGACCGCCGGCGCCGGGGCGCCCCAGCCGGGCGCCGCGGCGGGCGGGGGCGCCGCCCGGTACTGCGACTCCATCTGGCTCAGGGCCTCGAGCTCGCCGTAGTCGAGGAAGATGCCCCGGCAGCTGTCACATTGCTCGATGTGGACGCCGCTGCGGGTGTAGGTCCGCATCACGCCACGACATTTAGGGCAGTGCATCGCCTTGTCATCCTTCCGGTATGGATCCCCAGGTAGAGGCTAAATGTAGGACAGGTTGGGCGCCACGTCATGCCGCGTCCCCCGCCGCGGATATTCTCACGCAGGCGTCGACCATCGCCTGCTCCGCGCCGTCGAGCGGCCGATCTTCCCTCCCCGCGGATATGACGCACGTGGCCGCGATCTGGATCGCAAGACTTCGCGCGGGTACGTCCAGGGCCGTCCAGGGATCGCCCTGCGCGGGCACGGCCGGGCCGCCCGTCTCCCTGTACGCGCCCAGGAAGCGCTCCCAGTCCCGCGGCGGGAGAACCCCGCCGGAGTAGAGCGCCGCGGGCCGCGCGAGGTCCCAGGCGGGGTCGCCCGCGCCGAGGTCCTCGATGTCGATGAGCCGCCACCGCCCGTCCGCTGCGCGGACCATCTGGCCCAGATGCCAGTCGCCGTGGATGAGGCGGCGGGCGCGCTCCTCGGGCTCCTTCTCCTCGCCGCGTATCCAGGCGGGGAGAGTGGTGAACGCGCGCCGCACCGCGTCCGCGGCGGGGCCGTCCTGTAGGCGGGAGACCAGGCGCGCCACGCGGGTCGGACGTCCCCACGGCGGCGCGTCGGCCGGGACGGGCACCGCGTGCAGCGCCGCCAGGAGCCGGGCGCCCTCCTCCCAGGGGAGTTCCCCGGCAGGATCCACCGGCTCACCGAACGCCGAGAGCGTGACCGTGCGGCCGTCCACGGTGAGCGGCGGCCCCAAGGCGCCGACGACCAGATCGGGCAGGGCCTCCGCCAGCGCTATCCGGGCGAGGAAGGGGGAGCCGTGTTCCCGGTCGGCCTGGTGCGCCTTCACGACCACGTCGCCGACGCGGACGACGAGCACACCGTGCCGGTCGTACAAGGTCTCCGGCCGTCCGTCCTGGGTGGCCCTCTGACGCCCGATCTCGGCGAGCCGCGTGAAGAGCCCTGACTGGACGGTCTCGGTTTGCACGCGACCAGTCAACCACTCCGCGCGGGGCCCATCCGCTGCGCCGACGAGGCGGCGAACTCGTCCCGCAGCCGCTGCCGGACGACTTTGCCCAGCATGTTCCGGGGCAGCTCCGTCCGGGGCAGGAACTCGGAGGGCACCTTGTAGTGCGACAGAAAGCGTTCGCAATGCCGACGCAGCTCGTCCGCGGAGAACGGGTAGGCGGGGTGTTCCACCACGTGGGCGATGATGCGCTCGCCCCGCCGGGCGTCCGGCACGCCGACCACGGCGCAGTCGTGCACGGCGGAATGGCGGCGCAGCACCTTCTCCACCTCGGACGGGGACACGGTGAAGCCGCTCACCTTGATCATGTCCCGCTGGCGGTCCACGATGGTGATGAAGCCCTTCTCGTCCATCACGCCTATGTCACCCGTGCGGAGCCAGCCCTTCGACAGGGTCTGCGCGGTGGCGAGCGGCGCGTTCCAGTAGCCCGCGAACACCTGCGGCCCGCGCACGACGACCTCTCCCGTCCCGCCCGGCGGCAGGACCTTCGTCGGCTCGTCCTGGTCGACGATGACGGCGTCGGTCATGGGCAGCGGCAGCCCGACGGTGAGGTTGCGCGCCCCGCCGCCCAGCGGGTTCGCGGTGACGGCCGGGGACGCCTCGGTCAGCCCGTAGCAGTTGATCAGGCCCTTGGCCCCGACCTCGGCGAGCCGGTCGATCGTGCTCTGCGACAGCCCCATCGCCCCGGAGATGAAGATGCGCAGGGAGCGCAGGTCGTCCGGCCGGAACCGCGGGCTGTCGAGCACCTGCTCGTACAGCGTCGACACCCCGGGGAAGATCGTCGGCCGGTACCTGCGTATCGCGCGGACCACGCGGTCGCCGTCGTAGCGGGGGAGCAGCACCACCGCCCCGGCGGTCATGACGGGCGCGACGAGGCAGCTCATCAGCCCGAACGAGTGGAACAGCGGAAGCACCGCCAGCGTCACGTCCTCGCCGGGACGCCCTTCGAGGTCCCACGCGTGCTGCTGGCAGGCGTTCGCGACGAGGTTGCGGTGCGTCAGCATCGCGCCCTTGGGCCGCCCCTCCGTCCCGCCGGTGTACTGGATGGCGGCCAGATGCCTCGACGGGTCCAGGGGCAGTTGCCGGACGCGGCGCGCGGGCGGCCTCTGCAACTCCTTGAACGGGACCACGCCGGGTTCCCGCGGCACGTCGGCGGTGATGGCCGCGCGCCGCCGCTGCATCTGCACGAGCGGGAGCCGCAGGGCGAGCCGCCTGGTGGCCGGGAGGAAGTCGGCCAGGGACGTCACGATGACGTGTTCCAGACCCGCCCGGGACCGCACGGCCTTCACCGTCTCGTAGGAACGATCCAGCACCACGGCGACGCGCGCGCCGCAGTCGGCGAGCTGCCTGAGCATCTCCTCCTCGGTGTAGAGGGGGTTGTGCTGGACCGCGATCGCGCCCCTGCGCAGCACGCCGAAGAACGCGATGACCTGCTGCGGGCAGTTCGGGAGGATCAGCGCCACCCGGTCGCCGGGCTGCACTCCCAGCCGGTGCAGGCCGTCGGCGAACCGGTCCACGGCCTCGCGCAGGTCCCGGTAGCAGATCCGCCGGCCGAAGAAGATCAGCGCGTGGTTGCGGGGGAACCGGTCCGCGGCGTCGTCGAGCAGGCGCGTGACGGGGACGTCCGGGATGTCGACCTCCCGGGGGACCCCGGGCTGATACCACTGGTGCCAGGGCGAGGAGCGCAGTGACGAGTGCCACATAACGCCCGATTGAATCATCTCCGGCACCGCCGCGCCGGGCGAAGAAACGCGAACCCGCGGGCCGCCGGGCGCGCCGGTTCAGCGCGTCCAGCCCTCCGAGCGGGTGACGGTACGGGCGCCGGGGGCGGGCGGCTCCACCGCGCGGCCCTCGTAGGCGGTCGACAGGACGATGTGCGAGTTCATCTCCCCGTGCTCCCCGAGGCGTTCCAGGAGCCCCTCCAGGTGCTGCATCGACGCCACCCGCACCTTCAGCATCGAGCACCAGCCGCCGCTCAGCTTGTGGACCTCGGTGACCTCGGGCAGGTCCTCGGCGGCGGACGTCTTGAGCAGGCAGCGGCCGAGGGCGCACCGCATCTGCACGAAGGCCGTCAGCGGCTGGCCGACCCTGGCCGGATCGACGCGCGCCTGGTAACCGGTGATGACACCGGCCTCCTCAAGGCGCCGCACCCGCTCGGCGACCGCCGGGGACGACAGGTTCACCAGGGCCGCGAGCCGGTTGAACGACAGGCGGCCGTCCCGCTGCAGCTCGGCGAGGATCCGCCAGTCCGTCTGGTCCATGTGGAAAGTCCCTTCGGGAAATCGCTTTGCAATCTATAGGCCGAAAGAGCTGAAGGCCAGGGATCATCCATTCCTTCCGGTAAATAGCCTTTCTAGCGTTAAGGCATGGAGAAACGATCCCGTCCGATGGCCGCCCTCTGCTCGGGCGTCGCCCTGATGAACGCGTCCATGGCGGTGGCGAGCGCGACCGCGACCCTGGTCGCCGCGGACCGGCTCGGTGCCGCGTGGGGAGGCGTGCCGAACACCGCCGGCATCGTCGGGACGGGCGCCGGCGCCCTGGCGCTGACCCGGCTCGTGCGGGCGAGCCGGCGCCGCGCCTTCGTCCTCGGCTACGCCGCCGCGGCGGCGGGCGCCTGCCTGGCCGCCCTCGCGGTCGCGAAGGGCGACGTCGCGGGGCTGTGCCTCGGGATGCTGCTGCTCGGCCTCGGCAACGCGGGGGCCCAGCTCTCCCGGTACGCGGCGGCGGACCTGCACCCGGCGGGACGGCGCGGCTTCGCCATCGGGCTCGTGGTGGGGTGCGCGGCCGCCGGCGCGGTCGGCGGGCCGCTGCTGCTCGACCCGTCCGGCGAGGCCGCCGCGGACGCCGGCCTGCCCGCGTTCACCGGCCCGTTCCTGCTGGCCGTCCTGACCTGCGCGGTCGCCGCCGCCGCCGCGACCGGCGGACCCGGCGGCAGGGCGGGGGCCCAGGGCTCGCCGCCGCCGCTGCGCCGCCTCGCCCGTACGCCGGCCGCCCGCTCCGCGCTGGCGGTGATGGTCACGGCGCAGGTCGTGATGGTGGCCGTCATGACGGCGGCGCCTCTGGACATGCACATGCACGGCGACGGCCTCGGGACGGTCGGCATGACGCTGTCCGCGCACACCCTCGGGATGTTCGCCCTGTCACCGCTCACGGGGCGGATGACCGACCGGTACGGCGCGCACCCGGTGATCCTCGCGGGTCTCGCCGTGCTCGCCCTCTCCACGGCGCTCGCGGCGGTCGCGACCGGGTCGCCGGGGCGCGTCGCGGCGCTCTTCCTTCTCGGGTACGGCTGGAACCTGTGCTTCGTCGGCGGCAGCGCACGCCTCGCCCGCGACCTGCCCGAGGCGGAACGCCCGCACGTCGAGGGAGCCGTCGACGCGGCCGTCTGGACGATCGCCGCGGCCGCGAGCCTGCTGTCCACGGCGGTGCTGTCGGCGGGCGGGTACGCCGTCCTGGCCTGGGCGTCGTGCGCCGGGGCCGTCGCCGTCGCGGCCGGGCAGGCCCGCCGCCGCGCGCCCGGGGCCGAGCAGGCCGGGCAGGAGATCGGACGGACGTGATCCGGGTCAGATGCGGCCGGTGCCGCGGCAGACGTTGCACCGCTCGTGGGTGGCGGTGCTGGTGCCGGTGCCGTTGCAACCGGGGCACGACCGCGTCGCCGGTTTGTTGTGCTTGCCCAAGTCCACCACCCCCTGGGAGTTCATCCTAAGGGCTCGGCAGTTCGCATGCCGTGCCCGCTTATCAGTTCGCTGACAGGGCCCTCCGGGTTCACCCCGAGCTCCGGCGAACCCCCGAACCGGGGCCGGACGACGTCGCGGCGCGCCCCGCCGAGTCGCGTTCGCCTTCCCCTCCGACGCTTGTACGCTGTCCCTCACGCGCGCCGTCGTCCGGTCACGGTGCCCCGAGCAAGGAGATCGCGCAGGTTGGTGCCATTGCCGCTGACCACCGCGATCCGTCCCTACGACTGGGGATCGCGGACCGCCCTGGCCGAGCTGCTCGGCGTCGAGCCGACGGGGCGCCCGCAGGCCGAGCTGTGGGCGGGCGCACACCCGGCCGCCCCCTCCCGCGTGGACGGGACGCCCCTCGACGTCCTCATCGACCGCGACCCCATCGGGATGCTCGGCGCCCCGAGCGTGGAGCGGTTCGGGCCCACGCTGCCCTACCTGCTCAAGGTGCTGGCCGTCGAGAAGCCGCTGTCGCTGCAGGTGCACCCGACCACGGCGCAGGCCGAGGCCGGCTTCGCCCGTGAAGAGGCGCAGGGCATCCCCGTCGACGACGCCGCCCGCACCTACAAGGACCCTTTCCACAAGCCCGAGATGGTCTGCGCCCTCACCGAGTTCCACGGCCTGTGCGGCTTCCGCGACCCGGCCGAGACCGCCGCGCTCCTCGAAGACCTGAAGGTCCCCGAACTGGACGCGTGGATCAAGACGCTCCGCGCCGAGCCGCCCGCCGATGCGCTCCGGACCGTCCTCACCCAGATGCTGGACGAGCGCTCCCGCCCCCTCCAGACCGCGGTCGAGCCGGCCCTGACGGGCGTCTACGCCGACATCGCCCGCGCCCACCCCGGCGACCCGGGGGTCCTCGCCGCGCTCCTGCTCGACCACGTCGAGCTCAAGCCCGGCCAGGCCCTCTTCCTCGGCGCCGGAGTGCCCCACTCCTACCTGGGCGGCCTCGCGATCGAGGTCATGGCCAACTCCGACAACGTCGTGCGCTGCGGTCTCACCGCCAAGCACATCGACGTCCCCGAGCTGATGCGCGTCGTCGAGTTCGCCCCGTCCCGGCCGCACCGCGTCGAGCCCACGGCCGACCACCGGTACCGCACGGCCGCCGAGGAGTTCACCCTCGTCCGCCACGACCTCGCGGGCGTCCTCGAGGACCTGCCCGCCGGCCTCCCGCAGACGCTCCTCTGCCTGGAGGGCGAGGCCCGCCTCACCGCGGAGCCGGCCCTGACGCTCGCCCGGGGCGAGGCCGCCTTCGTCCCCGCCGGCGCCCCCGCGACCCGCCTCACCGGACACGGCACGCTCTACCGCGTGCTCCCGGGGATCGGGTCATGACCGTCCTCGCCCTCGACATCGGCGGCACCAAGTTCGCCGTCGCCCGCGTCGACGCCGCCGGCAGGCTCCTCGACCGCGCCGAGCACCCCGTCGGCCAGGCGCCCACCGCGACCCTGCGCGGCCTCGTCGCCGACTTCGCCGGGGACGGCCGGACGCGCCGCTCCCTGACGGGCGTCGGCATCGGCTCGGCCGGCCCGATCGACGCGGCCGCCGGCACCGTCAGCCCGAGCAACATCCCCCGCTGGCGCGGCTACCGGCTCGTCGCGGCCGTCCAGCGCCTCGTCCCCGGCGTCCCCGTCACCCTCGCGGGCGACGCCCAGTGCATGGCGCTCGGCGAGTGGTGGCGCGGCGGCCACGACTGCGGGTCCCTGCTCGGCGTCGTGGTGTCGTCCGGCGTCGGCGGCGGCCTCGTCATGGACGGCCGCCCCTGGACGGGGCGCACCGGCAACGCGGGCCATATCGGTCACGTCGTCGTCGACCTCGACGGCGAGGCGTGCGTCTGCGGCGCCCGCGGCTGCCTGGAGACGGTCGCCGGGGGCCTCGGCATGGTCCGCTGGGCGCTCGCCCAGGGCTGGACGCTCGCCCCCGCGACGGGCCGCCCCGACGCCGGCGCCCTCGCCGCCGCCGCCCGGGCCGGCGCCCCGGTCCCGCTCGCGGCCTTCCGGCGCGCCGCCGGCGCCCTCGCCACCGCGATCCTCAACACCGCCTCCGTCCTCGACGTCCGCGACGTCGTCATCGGCGGCGGCGTCGCGGCCGCGGGCGACCTGCTCCTCGATCCGCTGCGCGCCGCGATCACCGCCCGCGCCGGCATGCCGCACCTGCGCGACCTGCGCGTGTCCTCCACGACCCTGGAGCGCGACGCCGGCCTCTACGGCGCCGCCGCCCTCGCCCTCCTCGCCTCCGGCGAACCCCTGCGCCCCACCTCCTGAACCAGACCCTCAACGCTTCCTTAAAGACGCCATAAGGAGGGCGGCGGGGCCGGGGAACGGTGCGAGGTTCGTGGTGTGGCACTGCGAATGGGCAAAGACACCGGTTCGTTCGCCCTCGGTCAGCCGGGGGAGCGGATGCGCCCCGCGGTGGTCGCCCGGGCCTTCCAGGGGCTGCCGCCCGCGCACCGCGAGATCCTCACCGAGACGGTCTTCCGGGACCGGTCGGTCAACGAGGCCGCCGCCTCGCTGGGGGTGCCGGTCGACGTGGTCAAGGTCCGCGTCTACCACGCGCTCCGGGCGCTCAGCGCGGCCGTGGAGACGCCGCGGACGTTCGCGTGACGCCCGCGAGGCTGCGGACGATGGCGGCGAACGCCTCGACGAGCGGGCCTCCGTCCGCCCAGGCGAGCGCGACGCGCAGCGGCTCCACGTCCGTGAGCGGCACCCAGGACAGTCCGGGACGCGCGTAGTACAGCGCCATGCTGGACGGCGCGAAGCAGATGGCCGTGCCCTCGGCGACCTGTTCGAGCATCTCCTCGACGTTGTCGTTGGTGGGCCCCCAGCGCGGGGCGGACCCGTCAGGGCGGGGGTTGACCGCCCACCAGTCCACCCACTCGCGGGGGGCGCGCTCGGTCCACATGAGGGGCTCGTCCTTGACGTCCATGATGGAGACGCCCTCGGCGGAGGCGAGCGGATGGCCCGCGGGGAGGCCCACGACGCGGGGCTCGGTGTGGACGGTCTCGGAGTGCAGGCCGCCCAGGTCGGCGGGGAGCCACACGAACGCCACGTCCACCTGCCCGGCGCGGAGAGCCGCGGTCTCGCCGCCCCAGTCGAAGCGCTTGGGCTCGACGCGGACGCCGGGGTGGGCGCGGGCGAACTCGGCGCGGGCCCGGGTCGTCAGCTCGCCGGCGCCGCTGGCCTCGAACCCGACGCGCAGGACGCCGGTCTGCCCGCGTCGGTGCCGCTCGGCGACGGCGGCGACGCGGTCGGCCTGCCGGACGGTGCGGCGCGCCTCGGCGATCACGTCGCGGCCGGCCGGGGTGGGGGTCACGCCGCCCGCGTGCCGGTCGAACAGCCGGACGCCGAGCTCGGCTTCGAGCCTGCGCAGGGCGTAGGAGAGCGCGGGCTGGCTGACGTAGAGGGCCTCGGCCGCCCGGCCGAGGTTGCCCGCGTCCGCGATCGCGGCGAGGTAGCGCAGCTGGCGCAGCTCCATCCGGGCATCATAAACGCTCTTTATCGGGCGGGAGAAGTTCTGTCTTGGACGGCGGGGCCGCTGAGCTGCGATAACTGTGGTCATGACGAACATTTCTGATAATGGACGTGTCTGGCTGATCACCGGGGCGAACTCGGGCTTCGGAAGGGCGATCGCCGAGGCGGCGCTGGCGGCCGGGGACACGGTGGTCGCGGCGGCGCGGCGGCCCGAGACGCTGGACGACCTCGTGGCGCGCCACCCGGGGCGGGTCGCCGCGGTCGCGCTGGACGTCACCGATCAGGCGAGGGTCGCGGACGTGGTCGCGGACGCGGTGCTGTGGCACGGGCGGATCGACGTGCTGGTCAACAACGCCGGGCGCGGTGTCGTCGGCGCCGTGGAGGAGACCACCGACCGCGAGCTGCGCGAGCTGATGGACCTGCACTTCTTCGGTCCGGCGGCGCTGGTCCGGGCGGTGCTGCCGCACATGCGCCGGCAGGGGAGCGGCGCCGTCGTGCAGATGTCGAGCATGGGCGGCCGGTTCTCCTTCCCCGGCGTGGGCGCCTACTCGGCGACCAAGTTCGCTCTGGAGGGCCTGTCGGAGGCGCTGGCGCAGGAGGTCGCGCCTTTCGGGATCAAGGTTCTGGTGGTCGAGCCGGGGGCGTTCCGGACGTCGTTCGCCGGCGGCGGCCTTCACCAGACGGCCGCGATGCCGGAGTACGCGGGCAGCGTCGGCCCGGTCCGGGCGAACCTGCCGGGCAGCGACGGCAGGCAGCCGGGCGATCCGGCCAAGGCCGCCGCGGCGATCCTGAAGGCGCTCGACGCCGACGACACGCCGCTCAGGCTGCCGCTGGGCAACGACGCCGCGGACGCCGTGGACGCCGCCCTCGCCGGAGCGCGGAAGGAGTTCGCGGCCTGGGAGCCGATCTCCCGGGGCACCGATTTCGAGGAATGAGCCGATAAATGGGTTGCCGGGGCGGAACCGCCCCGGCACCATGGACGTCGTAGGGGAGAAAGCCGGAAAGACGGGATCGGGAAGGGGAGTCGCGATGCGACGTCGAATGCGCAGCAGCCATTCCGGTCTCGGGAGCCGCCGACGGACGTGACCCGCACGTCCTGACGCCGACCGCCCGAAGACCACGGGCGGTCTTTTTCGTTTCCGGAGGGTTGGCCGAGCGGAAAGGCAGCGGCTTGCTAAGCCGTGGTCAGGGTCACCCCTGCGCGAGTTCGAATCTCGCACCCTCCGCGCTGAGCAGGGACGCTGGTGCGTCCGGCGGTCTCATAAACCGCAGCAGGCAGGTTCGATTCCTGCGCTCAGCACGCAAGAACACGTCTCCGTGGCGCAGTGGAGAGCGCGCCGGGTTGCGGACCCGGAGGTCGCAGGTTCGATTCCTGCCGGAGATACGGCTTTCGTGGTGTAGTGGTCTGCACACCAGGTTGTGGTCCTGGAAGTGTCGGTTCGATCCCGACCGAGAGCCCTATGCATTTTGTCCGACCGTGACCGGCAGATATTGCTCAGGTGCTGGTATCCGGTTGCGTTGCGTTTGATCGAACCTGGAAAAACCTTCCGCATGTACTGTTCCTCCCCGCGGGCGTTGCGGACCCGCGTCGTCGGCCTGAGCCTGCTCGCCGTGCTGGCGCTGACCGTCCACGGCGGTCCCGCCCGGGCGGCCTCGGGCCCCGCGCCCTACCTCGACCCGCGGCTCTCGGTGGAGGACCGCGTCGACGACCTGCTCGACCGGATGAGCCTCGCCGACAAGCTCGGCCAGATGACGCAGCCGGAGCGGCGCTACGTGACGCCGGAGGAGGTCACCCGCTACCGGATCGGGTCGGTGCTGTCCAGCGGAGGGTCGTCGCCCAGCCCGAACACGCCGCGGAGCTGGGCGGACATGACCGACGGCCTCCGGCGGGCCGCGCTCGCCGCGCCGCTGCGCGTCCCGATGATGTACGGCGTCGACGCGGTACACGGCCACAACAACGTGGCCGGGGCGACGATCTTCCCGCACGACATCGGGCTCGGCGCGGCCCGCGACCCGGCCCTCGTCCGCCGGATCGGCGCGGCGACCGCGGAGGAGATGACGGGGACGGGCGCGGACTGGGACTTCGCGCCCTGCGTGTGCGTGGTCCGCGACGACCGCTGGGGCCGGACGTACGAGTCGTTCGGCGAGGTGCCCGAGCTGCCCGCGATGATGACGACGCTCGTCGAGGGGCTCCAGGGGGACCGGCTGGGCGGCCCCGCGTCCGTCCTGGCCACGGCGAAGCACTACCTCGGGGACGGCGGCACCGAGGGCGGCGACGACCGCGGCGACACCCGGATCTCGGAGAAGGAGCTCCGCGCGGTCCACCTGCCGCCGTTCCGCGAGGCCGTGAAGCGCGGCGTCGGCTCGGTGATGGTCTCCTACAGCTCGTGGAACGGGCTGAAGATGCACCGGAACAAGTATCTGATCAGCGATGTCCTCAAGCGCGAGCTGGGCTTCACGGGCTTCGTCGTCTCCGACTACAACGGCATCGACGAGATCGACGGGAAGCGGGGGTTCACCGAGGAGGAGGTCGCCGCCGCGGTCAACGCCGGGATCGACATGGTCATGGTGCCGACCGAGTGGCGCCGGTTCATCGACCACCTGCGGGACGCGGTGAAGGACGGCGCCGTCCCGATGTCGCGCGTCGACGACGCGAACCGCCGCATCCTGACGAAGAAGTTCGAGCTGGGCCTGTTCGAGCGGCCGCTGGCCGACCGCTCGTACCTGAGGACGGTGGGGAGCACCGCGCACCGCGCGCTCGCCCGGCGCGCGGTCGCCCGGTCGCAGGTGCTGCTGAAGAACGCCGGCGGCGTCCTGCCCCTGGACGACGACGACAAGGTCTTCGTCGCGGGTCGCAGCGCCGACGACATCGGCATGCAGTCGGGCGGCTGGACGATCACCTGGCAGGGCGCGCCGGGCCCGGTCACGAAGGGCACGACGATCCTGCAGGGCATCCGCAGGGCGGCGGACCCGTCCGCGACCGTCGCCTACAGCAGGGACGGGACGGGCATCGACAGGTCCTACGACGCGGCGATCGCGGTCGTCGGCGAGAAGCCGTACGCCGAGTACCACGGCGACCTCACCGGCGGCATGGGCCTCGACGACGCCGACCTGAAGACGATCGACCGGCTGCGGGCGTCCGGCGTCCCGGTGGTCGTGGTGCTGGTGTCGGGACGTCCGCTGGACATCGCCTCGCAGCTGCCGAAGTGGAGCGCGCTCGTCGAGGCGTGGTTGCCGGGCAGCGAGGGGGCGGGCGTCGCCGACGTCCTGTACGGGGCCGCCGCACCCACCGGCAGGCTTCCCGTGACGTGGATGCGAGCGGCCTCCCAGCAGCCCATCAACAGGGGCGACGGCAAGAAGCCCCTGTTCCCCTTCGGCTACGGCCTCACGTACGAGTGAGCGCCTCCTTCAGGACGTCGTCTAGCGGCGACGCGGCGACCCCGAACGTCTCCTCGATCGCTGAGGAGTCGGCGGTGAACGGCCGGTGCGACATGTGCTGCGTCTCCCACATCTCCTCCCAGAACGGGTCCGTGAGGCTCAGCAGGGTCAGTTCGCGGTCCGTCATGGTGTCCAGGCGCGGTTCGGGGACGCCGGCGAGCGCGGCGAGGCGTCCGGCGACCTCGCGCACCGACGCGGTGATCGTCGGGGCGTGCCACGGCCGGCCCCATCCGCGCGCGTCGCGGGCGACGGCGACGAGCGCGCGGGCGGTGTCGCCGATCGCCGAGTAGGCGTGCGGGACGTCGAGCTCCGCCGGGACGAGCGCCGGGCGTCCGGCGAGCACCTTCGG
This sequence comes from Actinomadura verrucosospora, assembly GCF_039540335.1. Lineage (NCBI taxonomy): Bacteria > Bacillati > Actinomycetota > Actinomycetes > Streptosporangiales > Thermomonosporaceae > Actinomadura > Actinomadura verrucosospora. Next base: position 47,012 of record NZ_BAABEV010000052.1, read on the forward strand.
CTGCACCATGAGCGTGAAGACGGAGTAGGCCCCGGCGCCGATGAACTGGCCGGCGCGCACCTCCGCGGCCCGCACCCGACCGGCGTCGTGCGCCTCCTTGGCCCGAAGCCACATCTCGGCGCGCACCCGCCCCTTGGACCCGGTCGCCTCCAGCGGGCGCTCCTCGGTGACCGGGCCGTCCACCGGCCCGTATCCGTAGAGGTTGCCCAGCATGACGTACCCCGCGCCGGACCGTTCGGCGGCGGTCAGGATCGAGCCGAACAGCGCGGGCAGCAGGTCCGGCCACGTGTGGTAGGCGGGCGCCGCCGCGTTGAACACGGTCGCGGCGCCCTCGGCGAGCCGGCTGAGCGCGCCGGTGTCGGTGGCGTCCAGCGCGAGCGGCTCGATGAGCGGGTGCTCCGGCCCCGCTCCGCTGCGGGACACCATCCGGACGCGGTCGCCCGCGTCGGCGAGGAGGAGAGCGGTGGCGGTGGCGGTGGCTCCCCTGCCGACGACGACATGAAACGGCATGATTCACTCCAGTGAGGTAGCGGCCGGGCATCCGGCCGTCGCACGCTCCACTCTGCGGTCCGCCGCCCCCGGGCGGCAGGGGCCCGATCGCCAATCGTCCGGAGGTTCTGGCCAGATGCACACGGTCGCGGTCGTCGTCGTCCCGCCGGTGATGAGCTTCGACGTGACGATCCCGGAGATGGTGCTGGGCGCCGCCGAGGCGGGCGGCGGTCCCGCCTACGAGCTGCTGCTCTGCGCCGCCGAGCCGGGGCGTCCGCTGGAGACCGTCGGCGGCCTGGACGTCGTCGCCCAGCACGGGCTGGACGCCGTGCGCGGCGCGGACAGCGTCATCGTGGTGGGCAGCGGGGGCCGCACCGGCATCGAGCGGCCCGTCCTGGACGCCCTGCGCGCCGCGGAGGGCACGGGGAAACGCGTCGCGGCCATCTGCACGGGGGCCTTCGTGCTGGGCGAGGCGGGCCTGCTGGACGGGCGCCGCGCCACGACGCACTGGGGCCTCACCGGCGACCTGGCCCGCCGCTTCCCCGCCGCGAAGGTCGTCCCCGACGTCCTGTACGTCACGGACGGAACCGTGCTGACCTCGGCCGGGGCCGCCGCCGGGATCGAGCTGTGCCTGCACCTGATCCGCGAGGACCACGGCGCCGCGGTGGCGGCCGGGGCGGCGCGGCTGACGGTCGCGGCGCCCCCGCGTCCCGCCGGCCAGGTCCAGCGCCTCGAAGACCCGCTGCCCGCCGGACCGGACGTGTCGCTCGCCGAGACCCGCGCCTGGGCCGTGCGGCGCCTGGGGGAGCCGCTCACCCTCGCCGACCTGGCCCGGCACGCGCGCGTCAGCACCCGCACGCTGACGCGCCGGTTCCACGCGGAGACGGGCCACAGCCCGTTGCAGTGGCTGCTGCACCAGCGGATCGACCGGGCCCGCGAGCTGCTGGAGGGCACCGCGCTCCCGATGGAGCAGGTCGCCCGCCGCTGCGGCCTCGGCAGCGCCGACTCCCTGCGCCTGCACTTCGTCCGCAGGCTCGGCGTGACCCCGAGCGCCTACCGCTCCGCTAGTCGGCGAGCGCGGCCAGTGCCCGCTGGAGGTCCTCGGACGCCTGGTCTGCCGGCTTCTTCCCGGTGAGCGCCGCGGTGACGTGCTCCTGGACGGCGGCGCTGACCTCGCTGTAGCGGACGACGACCGGGCGCGGCCGCGCCTTGTCCATGCCCTGCCTCAGCACCGGCAGGTACGGGTACCGCTTGATCATTTCGGGGTCGCCGTAGAGGGCGGCGAGGGACAGCGGGAAGGACTGGGCCCTGCCGTACTCCCTCTGGACGGCCGGGCTGACGATGTGGGCGACGAAGTCGCGGGCGGTGGCCTGGTGCCTGGAGAACGCCGACACGGCCAGGTTGTTGCCGCCGAGCGTCCCCGAGCCCGGCCCGTCCTCTCCCGGGATCGGCGCGACGCCGAACTTCCCGGCCACCTCCGAGCCGTCCTTCCCGGCCGCGAGGGCGTAGACGTAGGCCCAGTTGCGGTGGAAGACGAGATGCCCCTCCTGGAACGCGCGGCGGCCCTCCTCCTCCTTGAAGGTGATGGCCTTCCGCGGGACGGTGCCGTTCCGGAAAGCGTCCACGAGGAACCTCAGCCCGGCCTTGGCCTGCGGGGTGTCCACCCGCGGCCTGCCCGACGAGTCGAAGACCTCTCCGCCCGCGGACTGGACGGCCTCGGAGTAGTTGACCGTGAGCCCCTCGTACTTCCCGTACTGGCCCGCGTAGCAGTCGACGCCCCTGCCCCCGGGCGTCCGGCGGACCTTCGCGCAGGCGTCGCGCAGCTCGGCCCACGTCTTCGGCGGCCCCTTCACCCCGGCCTCGGCGAGGAGGTCCTCGCGGTAGTAGAGGACGCCGGTCCCGGTCAGCCACGGCGCCGCGTACAGCCTGCCGCGGTACTTCCCGGTCTCCAGGGCCGCCGGGACGAACGAGGAGGCGTCGACCAGCCCGTCCGGCAATGGCAGGATCCAGCGGCGCGCGGCGAACTCCGCCGTCCACACCGCGTCCAGCCGGACGACGTCGTAGGCGTCCGACTCGATCCGCATGTTCTGGACGAGCTGCTGCCGCGCCTGGTCGCCGTCCTCGGGCAGCTCGACGAGCCGGACCCTCTCCTTTGGGTGGCCGTCGTTCCACGCGGCGACGAGCCGCTGCACGGTCCCGGTGAGGTCCTTGCCGGTGGCGACCGTGATGGGCCCCCGGCCGTCGTTGCGCGCGGGCGACGACCCGCCGGACGAGCCGCCGCACGCGGCCGCCGCGAGGGCCAGGGACAGCGCCGCGGCGACGGCCGGCAGGAGTCTGGTGGTCATGGGCTCACCGCGCCTTTCGCCGGGGACGACCGCGGGTCGAGTTCGATGACGGCGCCGTCCAGCCGGGCCCGTTCGGCCGCCCACACGACGCGGTGCGAGGCGAGGCTCTCCCGGGGACCGGTGCTGAGCGGGGCGGGGTCGCCCGCCGCCAGCGCGGCGACGAACGCGTCGGCCAGCGCGTCGTCGTCATCGTCGTGCCGTCCGTCGGACGCGCCGCCGGGAGGGGCGGCGCCGGGCTCGACGGTCTCGCTCTCGCCGGTGACGAAGTCGCGGACCGTGATGCGGAGGCCGTCGCCCTCCAGGGAGCCGGACGTCCCGAAGACGCGCGTCTGGCGCGGGGCGGCCGCCGCGAACGCGGTCATGGTGAACACGCCGGTCGCGCCGGACGGGAACTCCATGTTCACGACCTGGTGGTCGACCACGTCGTTGTCGCAGGCGTAGACGCAGCGCCCGTACGGGCCCTCGCGCAGCGCCCGCAGGACGCCCGCCTCGGTGCGGTCGTCGGTGACCGCGCCGAGCGGCCACCTCTCGCGGGCGGGATCGCCGAGGCACGCCAGGTACAGCCGGGTCGCGGAGTAGGGGCAGCGGGGCTCCACGGCGCAGTCGACGCAGCGGTCGGCGGCGCCGGGCGGCCGCTCCCGCGGGCGGAAGTGCGACAGCCGCCCGAACGAGGACACCCGCGCGGGGACCTCGCCCATCACGTGGATCAGCCAGTCGAGGTCGTGGCACGACTTCGTCATCAGCATCGGCCCGGACTCGTCCGCCCGCCGCCAGTTGCCGCGCACGTAGGAATGGGCGTGGTGCCACCAGCCGACCGGTTCGAGGTGCTGGACGCTGACCGGGGCGCCGATCCGGCCGTCCTCGATCAGCCTCCTGAACGCGCGGGTGTACCGGCTGTAGCGCATCACGTGGCAGACGGCGAGCATCACCCCGGCGCGCTCGACGGCGTCGACGATGCGCAGCGCGTCCGCCTCGGACGTCGCCATGGGTTTCTCCAGCAGGATGTGGCAGCCGAGGCCGGCGAACCGGATCGCGGGCTCGGCGTGCTCGGCGTCCTGCGTCGCGATGATCACTCCGTCGGCGGGGCGGCCCCCGGCGGCCATCTCCCGCCAACCGGGAAAGACCTGATCCGGTGCGAGGCCGTGCTCGGCCGCGAACCGGGCGCGCCGCGCGGGGTCGGGCTCGGCGACCGCGACGATCCGGCCGATCCCGGCCTCCCGGATCCGTGCCGCGTAAGCGCGGCCGCGCAGCCCCGCTCCGGCCACCGCGATCGTCGGCCCCGTCCGCTGCATCGCCGCGCCCTTCCGACCTGGCCGTCCGCGCCGCCGGGGAACCGGGGGCCGACTTACGCAAGGTGCTTTCATAAGTAGTCTGGCCATAATGTCGTCCGTCCGCCGAACGCTGTCAAGGGGTACCCGTGCCGCACCACTCTCTCCACGGAGGCGACCCCTCGGTGCTCCGCCGGCTCAACTCCGCCGCGACGCTGCGGGCGCTGCGCGACGGCGGCGAGGCGACGCTGTCGGAGCTGGCCCGGCGCGTCGGGCTGTCCCGGCCCACCACCGAGGGCGTGCTGGGCGAGCTGATCGACCGCGGCCTGGCCGCCGAGGACGCGCCGCGCCCGGGCGGCGGGCTCGGCCGTCCCGCCCGCCGCTACCGGTTCCGCGCGGAGGCCGGGCACGCCCTCGGCGTCGACGTCGACGCGCACCGGGTGCGGCTGCTCCTCGCCGACCTCTCCGGCGAGGTCGTCGGCGGGCACCGCGCCGGCCTCCCCGGGGGCGCGGAGCCCGGCGAGCGGATCGCGGCGGTGCGCGCCGCGGTCAGGGCGTGCCTGGCCGGGGCGGGCGTCGACCGGCGGTCGCTGCGGGCCGTCGCGGTCGGCACCCCCGGCGTCGTCGCCCCCGACGGGACGATCACGTCCTGCACGGTCGTGCCCGGGTGGGAGGGCGTCCACCTGGCCCGCGAGCTGGGCCGCTCGTTCTCCTGCCCCGTCCTCGTCGAGAACGACGCCAACCTCGCCGCCATGGCCGAGCGGTGGCGCGGCGCCGCCCGCGACGCCGACGACGTCGTCTGCGTCTACGCCGCCCTGCACACCGGCATGGGCGCGATCATCGGCGGCCGCCTGCACCGGGGCCGCTGGGGGGCGGCGGGCGAGATCGGCATGCTGGACGAGCTGGGCCTGCGGGACACGGCCGCCTCCCTGGTGCCGGACGCCGGATCCGGCCCCCTCCTCGTCGAGGAGGCGGAGCGCGTCCTGGACGCGGCCGGGCGCGGGTCCGCCGAGGCGCGGGAGCGGGTGGAGCGGCTCGCCGCCCGGATGGCGCGCGGCGTCGCGGCGATGGCCCTCGCCCTCGACCCGGAGACGATCGTGGTCGGCGGCCCCCTGGCCGGGGCCGGCGCGCCGCTGGTCGCCGCGCTGCGCGAGCGGGTCGCCCCGCTGTCCCTGAGCCCGGTCCGGATCGAGGGCTCCGAACTCGGGGACGAGTCGGTGGCCCTCGGCGCCGTCCGCCTCGCCCTCGACAGGATCGACGAGGACCTGTTCCGTCTCGCGCCCCCGTCCGACCCCGGCGAGGAGCCCCGGGCCCGCCCGCCCGCATCGGCGTGAAGGGCTGACCGGCGCGAATGATAAAACCGCCCGAAACGAACCTGTGCCTACAAACCGCTTTTGCGCCCCTTGAGTTCTTAGGAGATCAGGACGCTGCGTACCGCGAAATGACCCTCTGTGCTGTCGGTGGGGCCCGGTAAGGTCTCCGGTGTACTGGTGGAGAGGGGACGACGAACGGACAGGAGCGACATGAGCGCACAACCCGTAGAGCCACTCCTCCCCGGGCAGGTCCACCGCGTCCCGAGAACGATCAAGGGCATCGCCGACTGCCTGCCCCGGGAGAAGCGGGATCAGTTTCTCGGCGAGGTCATGGACGCCAGGTTCGGCCCTGAACTGACGAACCTGCTGTCGGGATGGCATGCGGAAGCGATGTTCGGCCAGGTGCCCGACCGCGAGGAGCGTCGCGCGAGGGCGACCGAGGAGATGAGGGCGGGAAGAAAGATCTCCCTGGAGGAGATCAGGGCCGGACGCCGCTTTCGCAGCGGAAACGAGTGACCGCTCGCAAGAGCGGCTGGACGGTCTTCTGCTCTGAGACGGCGGGCCTGATCCTCCACTCCTCCCTCCCGAAACAGATCGAAGACCGCCTTGTCGAGTACCTCTGCGAGCTGGCCTGGCAGGGTGGTGCCGCGGTCGACCTGGGGTTACCGCCGCCAGGGAAGCCGCTCGACGAGGCCGGAGTCGCTTATGCGGTCTCGCTCGACGACATCGACGCGTCCATCGAGTATCTGGTCGTCCGCGATATCAAGGAGTTCCACATCACCGATATCAGCTGGGCCGGCTGACCCGACGTCGCCTGACCTGACGCCGGTTGGCTCGGTGGGCGGGGGCTAGGGGGTGAGCGGGGGGTCGAAGTGCCAGCCCTCGGCGAGCAGGGCGTCGATCGCCTCGACGGCGGCGGCCAGGCGCCGTTCGTGGGGGCCCGTCACGGTGAGGTGGGGGAGGCCCTGCTTCTCCAGTTCCTCCTGGAAGCGCTCCGACATCCACGACCTGATCCGCTCGCCGTCGCGCCAGCCGTCCTGCTCGAAGGGGACGCCCGTGTGATCGGTCACGATCCACAGGTGGTGCGGCGTCCGCCCGTGGACCGCCTCGACCTCGGGAGCCGACGCGCCGACGTAGCGCTCGTGCCAGATCACCGTGGCGAACGCGTCGGTGTCGCAGACCAGCAGCGGCGAGCCCGACCGGGCCGCCGCGTCCTCCAGGGCCGCGTGGTGCTCGGCGATCCGGGTGAACTCGGCCGACTTCCACACCAGGTCCTCCAGGCGCAGGGACGGGTCGCCGTCCCGCCGCCGGACGGCGGCCAGCTTCTCCTCGGTGAACGTCCGGCCGTACTCCGGCACCCACCGGGTCGCCTCCCACACCCCGCCCCGCCGCGCGTAGTGGGCCGCGAGCGCGCGGGCCAGCGTGGTCGTGCCGGTCGACTCGGCGCCCACGACCACCACCCGCCGCGCCAGGTACGCCCGGACGGGCGGCGAGAGGTACTCCCAGTGGGCCACGGGGTCCTCCCGCACGGCGGTGCCGCTCACCGGGAAGCGCTCGCGCGGCGGGTCGACCGGGACGTGCGCGGCCGAGAAGCGCTCGGCCAGTTCCGGTCCGTACGCCTCCGAGCTGAACACCGCGTCCACCGGCGGGACGGACGCGCCGAGCCCCGACCGCATCGCCAGGCCCGCCCGGAACGCCGCGACGTGCGCCGACCAGGCCTCGTCGGACTCGTAGTCGATCTCCGCGTCGTCCACCACCGGGACGATCTCCACGTGCGGCTGCCGGTGCGCCTCGCGCAGCCACGCCGTGCGCAGCGCCAGCGGGATGCTCTCCGCCGTGGACGCCGCCACGACGACGCTCACCCGGGCGCAGGACGCGGCGGCCGTGTCGATCAGATGGTGGTGCCCGGCGTGCGGCGGATAGAACTTGCCGATGACCAGGCCGTGCTCGTGCTTCACGCGGCCACCGCCGGGGCGAGGGGCCGCGCGCGCAGGTCGCGGCGCCACGCCAGCAGCCCGGACACGCACAGCGCCAGGAACACGACGTAGAGGGCGCTGGTGAGCTTGAGGTCCTTGGCGAAGTACAGCGGGATGTAGACGAGGTCGGCGGCGATCCACAGCCACCACGACTCCAGCAGCTTGCGCGACTGCCCGTAGGTCGCCATGAGGGAGAGCGCGGTGGTGAGGGCGTCCCAGAACGGGACGGTGGAGTCCGTCCATGCCGACAGCGCCCAGGTCAGGAACGCGGTGCCGGCGGCGCCCGCGGCGATCAGGGCGGCCCACTCCGCGCCCCGCGTGCGCCGCACCGGGAGCCGGTCGCGGCCGTCCCCGCCGTACAGCCACACCCACCAGCCGTAGAGCTGGAGCGCGACGTAGACGACCTGGAGGCCGGCGTCGGCGTAGAGGCCGCCGTCCAGGAACACCAGGCCGAGCAGGATCACGTTCGCGATGCCGATCGGCCAGTTGAGGATGTTCTGCCGGACGACGAGCCACACGTTGACGGCGCCGGTCGCGAAGCCGAGCAGCTCCGCCCACGTGGTGGGGACCGACCCGAGATGGAAGGCGGGGTCGAGCAGCGGACCGAGCGGGACGTTCACCGACATGAGCGCAATGATCACATATCGTCAGTCGGACGACAAGTGGATCAAGGGGCGGGAGGCGGCGCTCGCTTGACAAATGAGTGAGCGCTCACTCAGAATCGGGGGCATGGCACCCGACGAGGAGGCACCGATGTATCCCGAGCTCAACGGCATGGTCGCGGTCGTCACCGGCGGCTCGCGCGGCATCGGCGCCGCCACGGCACGCGCGTTCGCCGCCGAGGGCGCCAGGGTCGCGGTCCTCGGACGAGACCGGGCGGCGCTCGACCGGGTGGCCGGGGAGACCGGCGGGATCGGCGTCGCGGCCGACGTCACCGACCTGGCCGCCGTCGAGGCCGCGCGCCTGCGGATCGAGGACGAGCTCGGCCCGGCCGGCGTCCTGTGCGCCTTCGCGGGCGGCGGCATCGCGCGCCCGGGCCCGACCGCGGCCATGACCGAGCAGGAGTGGCGGTCGGTCCTGGACGGCAACCTCACCGCGACCTTCCTCACCCTGAAGGCGTTCCTGCCCGGCATGCAGGAGCGGAAGGCGGGGTCGATCATCACGATGTCGTCCTCGGCCGGGCGGCTGCCGACGAACCTGCCGGGCGGCGGCGGCCGCGAACTGGGCAACCCGTGGGGCGCCCCCGTCGCCTACGAGGCCGCCAAGGCGGGCGTCCAGGCCCTCACCCGCCACGCCGCCGCCGAAGCCGGGCGGGACGGCGTCCGCGTCAACTGCGTCGCCCCGGGAACGATCCGCACCGAGCGCACCGCGCGGTTCATGCCCGAGGAGACCCAGGCCGCCGTGGCCGCCTCCCACCCGCTCGCCCGCCTCGGCGAGCCGGGCGACGTGGCGGCCGCCGCGCTCTTCCTGGCCTCGTCCCAGTCCGCCTGGCTGACGGGCCTCACCCTCGACGTCACCGGCGGCCGCGTCATGCTCTGACCCGCGGAACGCGGAAGGGCCCTCGCCACCCCGGCGAGGGCCCTTCCGCGTTCCGTGCGCGGCTACGCGACGATGAGCAGCGGGTTCTGGAGCAGCTCGGCGAGCCGGGCCAGGAACTTCGCGGCCGTCGCGCCGTCGGTGGCACGGTGGTCGACCGACAGGGTGACCGTCATGCGCTTGCCGGGGACGACCTGCCCGTCGCGGACGACGGGTTCGTCGCGGACGGCGCCCACCGCGAGGATGGCGGCCTCCGGCGGGTTGATCACCGCGGAGAACGAGTCGACGCCGAACATGCCGAGGTTGCTGACGCTGAACGTGCCGCCGCTCATCTCCCGGGCGGACAGCTTGCCGTCGCGGGCCTTGGCGGCGAGCTCGCGGGTCTCCCGGCCGATCTGCGAGACGCTCATGCGGTCGGCGTCGCGGACGACCGGCACGACCAGGCCGTCCTCGACCGCCACCGCCACGCCGACGTGCACCCGCTTGTGGAAGAGCAGGTTCTCCTCGGTGTAGGAGACGTTCACCGCCGGGTGCTCGCGCAGGGCCGTCGCCACCGCCTTCACGACCAGGTCGTTCACGCTGACCTTCGCCGGGGCGAGCGCCTCGTTGAGCGTCGCGCGGAACGCCAGCAGGGCCTCGGCGTCCACCTCGCGGTTGAGGTAGAAGTGCGGCGCCTCGCGCTTGCTCTCGGTCAGCCGCCGGGCCGCGACCTTGCGGAAGCGGTTCAGCGGGACGGCCTCCACGTCCGGGTCGTCGGCCCGGGCCTGGACGGCGGGCGCCGACGGCGCGGGAGCCGCGGGGGCCTGGGCGGCGGCCGGAGCGGGCGCCGCCGGACCGGCGGAGCGCACGGCGGCCTCGATGTCGGCGCGGACGATGCGCCCGCCCGGGCCGGAACCGGTGAGCGTGGCCAGGTCGATGCCGTAGTCGCGGGCCAGCCGGCGCCCCAGCGGCGACGACGGCGACGATCTTGTGGAGGGCGGTGCGGGCGGCCCGGGAGTACGGGGAGCCGCCCGCCCGGGAC
>NZ_BAABEV010000053.1:0-56011 GCF_039540335.1 Actinomadura verrucosospora
TCATAACCCAGAGGTCGCAGGTTCAAATCCTGCCCCCGCTACTGGTCTGGGGTCCCCTGGTCGCCGCTTGCGGCTTCCCGGGGACCCTTCGCATTTCGCCCGGGGGACGATCCCCCGGAGCCCCCTGTTCCTCCGCCTCCCCCACCCGCCCGCCCCTGGGGCTTCGCCCCTAGACCCCCCTCGGGCTTCGCCCTTCGATTTCCCCCGGGCTTCGGTCTTCGATTTCCCCCGGGCTTCGGTCTTCGATTTCCCCCGGGCTTCGGTCTTCGATCTCCCCCGGGCCTCGGCCTTCGACCCCTCTCGGGCTTCGCCCTTCCTCGGGCCTCGCCCATCGATCTCCGTCGGGCTCCGGTCTTCGCCCTCCCTCGGCTTCGCCCATCGACCTCCCTCGGGGTTCGCTCATCGGCCTCCCTTGGGCCTCGGCCTTCCATCTCCCTCGGGGGCGGCCCTCGTTCCCCTCCGCTTTGCCCCGGTCAGGGTTCGGGGGTGGCGGTGGTGCGGCCTTGCTGGAGTTCGGCGTTCAGGGTCTGCTCGCCTAGGGCGGCTTGCAGGGCCTTCATGGTGCGGTCCACGTCGGTGCCGGCGGCTGCGGGTCTTGGGGCACCCGTCGCCTCCCTCGCTGCGGTGGCCGCGCCCAGCAGACGCGCGGCCCGGTGGTGTTCGCCCGCCAGGGTGTGGGCGGCCGCCAGCCCTTCCAGCGCCAGCGCCGCCGCCCGCGGGTCGCCGGTGCGGCGCGCTACGGCCAGGGCCTCCAGGTGCGCCTCGCGGGCGGCTCCGGCGTCGCCGCGCTGCTCGGCCACGAAGCCCAGTTCCGACAGGGTGAGCGCTACACCGGGGTCGAACCCGACGCGCCGCTGCCAGTCGAGCGCGTCGCGCAAGAGCTTCTCCGCCACGTCCAGCCGACCCTGCCGCCGCGCCCCCATCGCCAGGCCCAGTTCGGCGAACACCTCTCCGGGGCGGTTGCTCTGCTCGGTCGCCAGCCGCATGGCCTTCTCGTGGAGCCGCTCCGCCCCGGCCAGGTCGCCCGTCATCATCGCGATCCTGCCCAGCCCGGACAGCAGGTACGAGACCTGCGTCCAGATCCCTAGGTCCTCGGCCAGCCGAAGCCCCTCGCGGAGCAGACGGGCGGCGCCCTGGAGGTCGCCGCGGATCTCGGCGAGCCTGCCTCGCAGATCGGCGGCCCTCAACCGGCCCCAGCGGTCGCCGAGCTCGTCGAAGAGCGCCGCGCCCTGTTCGGTGTGGCGCGCGCAGGCGGCCAGATCCCCGCGGATCAGCGCGTAGTGGGCCAGCGTGGTCAGCGCGGCCGCCGTGCCCCAGCGGTCCCCGGCCTCGCCGAAGGTGGCAAGGGCCCGCCGCGCCAGCCCTTCGCCGGTGGCCGAGTCCGCGCCGCCCAGCAGGATCTCGGCGAGGAACCACTCCGCTCGGGCCCGGCCGTCCGGGGCGTCCAGGCGGTCGTAAGGTTCCAGGGCCGCCTCGACCTGCCGCGTCCGGTCGATGCCGTGGCGGCCGAGCATCTCCATGCCCGTCCGCCACGCGCCGGCCGCGGCCCGTGAGGAGGACGGCGCCGTGCCGTCGTGCCTGAGCGCCAGATCCAGCAGGCGGCGCCCCTCGCTGAGCCGCCCGCGCAGAAACCAGTACCAGGCCATCGCGTTGACCAGGCGCAGCGCGAGATCCGGGCGCTCGTGCCGCACGGTGCTCTCGATGGCGGCGCGCAGATTGGCGTGTTCCAGGTCCAGGTGCTGGAGCCAACGCCGCTGGTCGGGGCCGCGGAGTCGCTCCGCCGCCCGCTCCGCGAACCCGACGTGGTACCCGTCGCGCCGGGCTCGGGCCTGCTCGGACTCCCCGGCCTCCCGCAGGCGCTCGGCGCAGTAGGCGGCGACGGACTCCAGCAGCCGGTAGCGGTGGCCGCGCACGCCGTCGGAGACCACGACCATGGAGCGGTCGACCAGGCGGGACAGCAGCTCCGCGACGTCCTCGCCCGCGACCCCGTCCCCGGCGCAGACCGCCTCGGCCGCCTCCAGCGAGCAGCCGTCGGCATGCACCGACAACCGCCGCAGGACGGCGCGCTCCGGCCCGGTCAGCAGGTCCCAGCTCCAGTCGATCGCCGCGCGCAGCGTCCGCTGCCGCCGCGGGACGTCCCGCCGGCCGGCCGACAGCAGCCGGAACCGGTCGTCCAACCGGGCCGCCAGCTCGTCCGCGCCGAGCGCGCGGACCCGCGTGGCCGCCAGTTCCAGCGCCAGCGGGATGCCGTCGAGACGGCGGCAGATCGCCGCGACGGCGCGGGCGTTGCCGGCGGTGAGAGCGAAACCGGGAGACGCGGCGGCGGCACGCGCGACGAACAGCCGGACGGCGCTGGACCGGCGCAGGGCCGACGGGCCCGCCTCCTCCGCCTCGCCGGGCGGCTCCAGCGGCGGCACCGACCAGATCGCCTCACCGCCGACCCCCAGCGGTTCCCGGCTCGTCGTGAGGATCCGCACCTGCGGCGCCGCCGCCAGCAGCCGGTGCGCCAGATCCGCCGCGGGCTCGATCAGGTGCTCGCAGTTGTCGAGCACCAGCAGCAGCCGCCTGCCGCGCAGCGCACAGGCGACCCGGTCGGCGGCAGGGACGGCTCCTCCACCGGCGTCATCGCGGACGCCGAGCGTGGCGGCGACCGCGTCCGCCAGCGCGTCCGGCCGGTCGTGACCGCCGAGCCCGACCGACCACACCCCGTCGGGAAACGCGTCGAGAGCCCCGGCGGCGATCTCCAGGGCCAGCCGGGTCTTGCCGACCCCTCCCGGCCCCGTGAGCGTGACGAGACGGAACCGCTCCAGCAGCGCCCGCACCTCGCGGACCGCCTCCTCGCGGCCGATCAGCTCGCCGGGCGGCGCGGGCAGGTTGGTCCGGGGACGCCCGGGCGCCAGGTCCGGGTCCCGGATGAGGATCGCCTGCCGGAGATCCGCCAGCTCGGGGCTCGGATCCAGACCCAGATCCTCGCGCAGCCGGTCGCGCAGCTCCCCGAAGCTGTCCAGGGCCTCGTGCTGCCTTCCGGCCCCGTACAGAGCGCGCATCAGGGCGGCGTGCAGCCGTTCCCTGAGGGGGTGGCGGGCCACCAGGTCGCGCAGCTCGCCCACCAGCGCGCTGTGCTCGCCCAGGGCGAGCCGGGCCTCGACGAGATCCTCCACGGCCGCCAGCCGCTGCTCCTCCAGGCGAAGGATCGCGGCCCGCGCGAACGGCTCGTCGCCGAAGGGGGCGTAGGCGGGGCCCCTCCACAGGGCCGACGCTTCGGTGAGCAGTGCGGCCCTGGCCCGAGGGTCGGCGGTCTCCCGCGCCCGGGCGACGAGCGCGGCGAACCGGCCCGCGTCCACCGCCTCGGAATCGACCCGCAGCAGATACCCCGGCGCCTGGTACACCACCAGATCCCTGCCGCCCGGCTCGGCGTCCTCCAGCGCCCGGCGCAACTGGGACACCTTGACCTGCAGGGCCCCCGCCGGGTCCGCCGGACGCGCCGGCCCCCACAGATCGTCGATCAGCCGGTCCGCCGACACCGGCCGCCCGTCCTGGACGAGCAGATCGGCCAGCAGCGCCCGGACCTTCAGCCCCCGGACCGCGACCTGGGTGCCGTCGGCCGTCCAGACCGCCAGCGGTCCGAGCACCCCGAAACGCATGATCCCCACGATAACGCCCTGACCGGGGCCTACGGCGGCGCCTGGGGGACGGTAGGCGGAGGGAAAGCGGGCGGTAAGCGGCCCGCCGCATAGTCGGGCGACGGCACCAGAACCTCTACCGAAGAAGGTCCATCATGCGTTCCGCGCCCAGGCCGGGATTGAGCCTGGCCCTGCTGGCGTTCTCCAGCCTCATCACCTCGCTCGACTTCACCATCGTGTACGTGGCGCTGCCCGACCTCGTCCGCGACGTCGGCTTCTCCGAGGGCTCGGCCCAGTGGGTGATCAGCGCCTACGCCGTGTTCTTCGGCGGCTTCCTGCTGCTCGGCGGCCGCTCGGGCGACCTTCTGGGACGCCGCCGCATGTTCGTCCTCGGCATGGTCGCGTTCGGCGGCGCGTCCCTGCTCGGCGGCCTCGCCACCTCCCCGGGCACGCTCGTCGCCGCCCGCGCGATCCAGGGGGTCGGCGCCGCGATCGTGTTCCCCGCCACCCTCGCGCAGGTCAACACCATGTTCGCGGAGGGACGCGAACGGCTCAGGGCGCTCGGGGTGTGGGCCATGGCCGGCGCCGGAGGGCTCAGCGCCGGGGCGCTCCTCGGCGGCGTCCTCACCCACGCGTTCGGCTGGGAGGCCGTGTTCCTCGTGAACGTGCCGCTGGTGGCCGCCGCGGCCGCCGCCGCGTTCCGGCTGCTGCCGGCGGACGGACCGGTCGACCGCGGCCGCGGGTACGACCTGCCCGGCGTGGTCACCGGCACCGCGGGCGCCACCCTCCTCGTGTACACGATCGCCGAGGTCCCCGACACGGGCTGGACCTCCGCGGAGTTCGCCGTCGGGGCCCTGCTCGCACTCGGCCTGCTGGCCGCCTTCCTCGCCGTCGAGGCGCGCAGCCGCAGCCCGCTGATGCCGCTGCGCCTCCTGCGCGACCGCGACCTGGCCCCCGCCCTTGTGATCATCTTCGTGTTCGGGGCGACCATGCAGAACGTCGTGTACTTCCTCACCCTGTACTTCCAGGACGTGCTGGGCTACACGGCCCTGCGGGCGGGACTGGCGTTCCTCGGCCTGTCCGCGGTGATCGCCCTGGGGAACTTCGCCGCCGGACGGCTGATGCTGCGCATCGGCATCCGCGGCACCCTCATCACCGCGCTCCTGCTCGGGGCAGGGGGCAGCGCCCTCCTGGCGGCCGGAATGGTGGCCGACGGCTCGTACCTCACCGTCCTGGCCGGGATCGCCGTGTACGGGATGGGCATGGGCACGATCTATCCCACCCAGTTCGCCGCCGCGGCCACCGGTGTGGACGCGCGGGAGCAGGGCATCGCGGGCGGCATGGCCAACACCGCCATGCAGATCGGGGTGGGCGTCGGACTGGCCGTGCTCGTCGGCGTCGCGGCATCCGGCAGCGGCGCCGCCGCCGGCCTGCGCGCCGCCGTAGCCGTGTCGGCCGTCCTGACCCTGGTGGGTGTCGTCGCGGCCCTCGCCCTTCCCGGTCGCCCCGCCGGCGGGTCCAGCGGTGAGGTCTCCGGGAGTGCGGCGGCATCACCGGCCCCGAAGGTCGGCACGACCTGATGTGGGAGCGTTCTACTCGGGTCTTGGTGTCCGCACGATCGCATCCGGATTCATCGGCCACTCCGCCGTGGTGAGGCTCAGGCGGTCGTTGTAGGGGAAACGGTCGTCCTCGTCGCGGGGGAGGGCGGTGCGGACGAAGCAGCGGTGCAGCAGCAGCTCACGGCGCTCGTCCAGCGGGGCCTCATCCCCCAGGCGGCCGGCCGGACGGTGCGGAGGGTCCTCGCCGATGTCGATCGCGCCGTCCCAGTTGAGGTGCAGGCCGGCCTCGTCGGCGTAGAAACGGGGGAAGCTCGTCCGCCACTGCGATTGGGAACCCCAGCCGTGTGACAGGTCGCCGGCCGGGCGCGAGGCGCGGCGGA
Organism: Actinomadura verrucosospora; assembly: GCF_039540335.1. NCBI lineage: Bacteria > Bacillati > Actinomycetota > Actinomycetes > Streptosporangiales > Thermomonosporaceae > Actinomadura > Actinomadura verrucosospora. The sequence continues at coordinate 5,563 of NZ_BAABEV010000053.1, forward strand.
AGGTGAAGTACAGCGTCGAGGTCGTGGCGACCGCGGCGTCGATCAGATGCCGCGGCGCCCGCACCCGCACGCCGGCGCGGCAGAACAGCAGGTCACCGAACCAGAAACCGGGCCACAGCACCTCCTCCACGGTGACCCGCGTCGCGCCCGGATCCTGCACCACGGCGGAGATCTCGTGGTGGAACGGGGAGAACGCCTCCGCGTGCTCGAACGGGGTCAGCCCGATCTCGGTGAAGAAGTGCGTGTGGGCGGCGCCGCCCTGCTCGATCAGGTAGTCGCTGACCCGGCTCAGCGCGTACAGCTTCATCATCCGCCACAGGTGCTCGACGTCCCCGGTGCAGCCGCCCGGCGGGATGCGCTCACGCCTGCGCAGGGGCGCCAGCCCGGCCAGGTGGGCGGCCACCGTCCGCCGCCGGCCCGCCAGGAACCGGCGGGGCTCGCCGTCGTGGTCCAGCAGATCCTCGTAGAGGCGGCGGAAGCAGGCCCGGTCGAGGTCCATCGCGCGATGATGGCGCGGCTGCTCCCCGGCGGCAAGAGCGCAGGCGGCGGCCCTTAGCCTGGAGGGGTGAGGAAGGTCTTGGGTGCGGTCGCCGACGTTCTCTGCGTGCTCGTTTTCGTCGCCATCGGGCGGGCTTCGCATGAGGAGGCGGCCAGTCTGGGCGGGTTCCTGTCCACCGCCTGGCCGTTCCTCGTGGGGCTCGGCGTCGGATGGGGTCTTCTGCGGGCCTGGCGGCGGCCTGAGGAGGTCTTTCCGGCCGGGGTCGGGATCTGGGTCTCGTCCGTGGCCGTGGGAATGGTGCTGCGGGTCGTGTCCGGGCAGGGCACCGCTCTCGCGTTCGTGATCGTGGCTTCGGTGTTCCTCGGCGCCGCGCTGCTCGGATGGCGGGTCGCGGCCCGGCTCGTGGCCCGGCTGGCGGCGGCTCGGAAGGTGTCCGCCTCCGGGTGAGGGGCCCTGGAGGACGCCCCCGGATGACCGGGCGGTCTCTTCGGCTGATCGAACCGGTTGACGGCGTCGCGCCGCCCTGGTGAAGTTACCCGCGAGTCATGTACGGGCGCGAGCCTTTCCTGTGAAGGGGACACGATGCCATCTGCGCTGCGCGACTGGCTGGACAAGCCGAACACCGGACGCGGCGTCCACCTGGCGGCCGACGACGGCGGCTGGGAGTTCCGCGACTACGGTGAGCTGGCGTCGGCCGCGCGGCGCACCGCGGGGGCGCTGGTCGAGGAGGGCGTCCGGCCGGGCGACGTGGTGTGCCTGATCCTGCCCACGGACTTCACCTGCGTCGAGACGTACTTCGCGGTCTGGGCCGCGGGCGCCACGGTGTGCCTGATCACTCCGCCGCTGTTCCAGGACGGCGACGACTACGTCGCGCACGTGGCGGCGATCCTGCGCCAGGCGTCGCCGGCGCTGGTCGTGGCCTCCGACGGGCTGGCCGACTACGCGAGGCGGGCCATGGCCGGCGCCGGGCTGGACGGGGAGCCGTGGCGGCCCCGCAAGGCCGACGAGGAGGCCGAGGTCCGGCCCGCCGGCGAACTCGCCCTGCTGCAGTTCACGTCCGGGTCCAGCGGGTCCCCCCGGGGCGTCATGGTCACCTGGGAGAACCTGGAGGCCAACAGCGATCTGATCGCGCGGGAGGCCGGCTACGAGGACGGGGACGTGGTGGCCTCCTGGCTGCCGCTCTACCACGACATGGGGCTGATCGGCTGCTTCCTCACGCCCATCGCGCGGCAGGGGACGCTGAAGCTGATGCGGCCCGACCACTTCATCCGCGACCCGGCACGGTGGCTGCGGTGCTTCGGGGAGGCGGCCCACACGGCGGCGCCGCCGTTCGCGTACGCCTACTGCGCGCGGCGGGTCAAGCCCGAGCAGCTGGAGGGGCTCGACGTGTCCGGGTGGAAGATGGCGCTGATCGGCGCCGAGCCCATCGACCCGCACACGCTCGAAGTGTTCGCGCAGCTCATGGAGCCGTTCGGGTTCTCCCGGACGATGTTCAAGCCCGCCTACGGGATGGCCGAGACGACGCTGCTCGTCACCATGGACGACGTCCCGCGCCACCCGCTGGCGGTCCGGCCCGACCCGGAGGCGCTGGCGTTCGGGCAGCCCGTCCGGATCCTGGAGCAGCACCCGCTCGGACCGGAGTCCCTCGGCGCCAAGGCCGGCTGGGTCGTCGGCTGCGGGACGCCCGAGGACGACGTGCCCGTCGCCATCGTCGACGACGAGGGGAACGAGCTGGAGAGCGGCCTCCTCGGCGAGATCGTCGTCGGGGGACCGTCGGCGTGCCCGGGGTACTTCGCGGGGGCCGAGGCCAAGTCGACCCGGTTCATGGACGGGAAGGTCTACACCGGCGACGCCGGGTTCTTCCACGAGGGGCAGCTGTTCGTCCTCGGGCGGATGGGCGACAGCATCAAGGTGCGGGGGCGCTCGGTCTATGTCGAGGACCTCGAATCCAAGATCGCCGAGGTGAGCGGGCTCGGTAAGGGCCGCATCGTCGTGGTCGGCGTCCCCGGCGCCGGGCGCAAGGGGCTCGCGCTGTTCGCCGAGACGCAGGACGAGACCTGGATCGGCGGGGTGCGCGAGATGCTGCGGCGCCGGCTCGGAGACGACGTGGAGCTGACCATCGTCGTCGGCACCGGCCTGATCCAGCGCACCTCCAGCGGCAAGCCCCGCCGCAGGTACATGTGGGAGCGGCTGCAGGGCGGCCACCTGGAGGGCGCGCGGATCATCAGCTGATTGCTAAAGCCGGTGATAACAGGACAACATGGCGTTGACGCTGTGAGAGGGCCATGATGCCGGCTGTTGCCAAGACGCTGCTGAAGCTGGGCTCCCGCCTGGGTTCCACCGCCCAGAACGCCCTGGAGGTCGCCCGGTTCGGAGGGTTCGACACCGACGAGGACGCCTCGCCCTGCGAGGTGGTGACCGAGCAGCGCGTCTACCGGCTGCGGCACTACTTCCCCGGCGCGGGCGGCGGGCCGGTCGTGCTGCTCGTCCCGCCGCTGATGATCACCGCGGAGGTGTACGACATCTCCTCGCGGGTCAGCGCGGTGCGCGTGCTGCGCGACCTCGGCGTCGACCCGTGGGTGGTCGACTTCGGGGCGCCCGAGCGGGAGCCCGGCGGGCTGGAGCGGACGGTCAGCGACCACGTGCTGGCCGTCAGCGACGCGGTGGACCGGATCCGGGAGGCCACCGGCCGGGACGTGCACCTCGCCGGGTACTCGCAGGGCGGCATGTTCGTCTACCAGGCCGCCGCGTACCGGCGCAGCGAGGGCGTCGCGTCCGTGGTGACGTTCGGGAGCCCGGCCGACACCAGCGTCGGGCTGCCGTTCGGGCTGCCGAGCTGGCTCGCGTCCGAGGGCGTCGAGCGCATCCCCGACGCCCTGCTCGGCGGGTTCGCGGTGCCGGGCTGGGTCACGCGGCTCGGGTTCCAGCTCCTCAGCCCCGTGAAGTCGGTGCGCTCCCGGGTCGACTTCATCCTCCAGCTCCACGACCGGGAGCGGCTCGCGCCCCGGGAGCGCCAGCGCCGCTTCCTGGAGCGGGAGGGCTGGGTGTCGTGGCCCGGACCGGCGCTGGCGGAGTTCATCCGCCAGTTCATCCAGCACAACCGCATGCTGACCGGCGGGTTCCTCATCGGCGACCGGCTCGTCACGCTCGCCGACATCACCTGCCCCGTCCTGACGTTCGTCGGGGAGGTGGACGAGATCGCGGCGCCGCCGATGGTGCGCGGGATCCGCCGTGCCGCGCCGCGCGCCCAGGTGTACGAGGCGTCGCTGCGCGCCGGGCACTTCGGGCTCGTCGTCGGCAGCCTCGCCATCGCGCGGACGTGGCCGGCCGTCGCCGCGTGGGCGCGCTGGCGGGACGGCGAGGCGGAGCTCCCCGAGATCGTCGTGCCCGTCGCCGGGGACGAGGAGGCCGCGTCCGCCGGGCTTCCGGGCGGCCCCGCCGGGTACGGCCTCCAGCTCGCCATGGGCGTCGGGGCGAGCGCCGCCCGCTCGGCGTACCGGACGGCCTCGCGGGCCGTGCACGGAACCCGCCAGCTCGGCGGGGAGGCCGCGCAGAACCTGCCGCGCCTGGCCCGGCTGGAGCGCATCCAGTCCGACACCCGCATGTCCATGGGGCTGCTGCTGGACGAGCAGGCCCGCCGCATGCCGGACGAGGTCTTCTTCCTCTACCAGGGGCGCGGGCACACCCACGACGCCGCCAGGCGCCGCATCGACGCCGTGGTCCGCGGCCTGATCCACATCGGGGTGCGGCGCGGCGACGCGGTCGGGGTGCTGATGGGCACCCGGCCGACCGCGCTCGCGCTCGTCGCCGCGCTCAACCGGCTCGGCGCCGTCGCGGTGCTGCTGCGGCCCGACGGCGACCCGGCCGCCGAGGCGCGGCTCGGCCAGGTCACGCGGGTCATCGCCGACCCCGAGCACGCCGCGGCCGCCGCGGGGCTGGAGGACGTGCCCGGCTTCCTGCTGGGCGGCGCGGGACGCGGCGAGCGCGGTCCGCTGATGGACATGGAGGCCATCGACCCGGACCGGGTCGAGCTTCCCGGCTGGTACCGGCCCAACCCGGGCCGGGCCGGCGACCTGGCGTTCGTGGTCTTCCGCGGTGACGGGGACCAGCTGCGCGCCAGCCGCATCACCAACCGGCGGTGGGCACTGTCGGCGTTCGGGACGGCGTCCTCGGCCTCCCTGTCCTCGTCCGACACCGTCTACAGCCTCACGCCGCTCCAGCATCCGTCCGCGCTGCTGATGAGCCTCGGAGGAGCCGTCGCGGGCGGTGCGCGACTGGCCCTGGCGAGCACCCACGCCGATCCCGGGGGGAGCGGGGGGTCGTCCCCCCGCAGGGAGTACGACCCCGAGACGTTCTGGGACGAGGCGCGGCGCTACGGCGTGACCGTCGCCTCCTACACCTGGACGCTGCTGCGCGAGCTCGTGAACGCGCCGCCGGACCCGGCCGAGCGGCACCACGCCGTCCGGCTGTTCATCGGGTCGGGCATGCCGCGCAACCTGTGGCAGCGGGTCGAGGAGCGGTTCGCGCCCGCGCGGGTCCTGGAGTTCTACGCCTCCACCGAGGGCGAGTCGGTGCTGGTCAACCTGAGCGGCAAGAAGCCCGGGTCGCTCGGGCGGCCGCTGCCGGGCAGCGCCGGGGTGCGCCTGGCCCGCTACGACCTGGAGAACGGCCGGCTCGCCGAGGGGCCGGACGGGTTCGCCATCCCCTGCGAGCCCGGCGAGATCGGCATGCTGCTCGCCCGGGTGCGGCTGTCGGCGATCGGGTCGGCGGCCCGTCCCGTGCGGGGCGTGTTCCGCCCCGAGGACGCCTGGACGATCACCGGGGACCTGTTCCGGCGGGACGCCGACGGCGACTTCTGGCTCGTCGGCCGGGAGACCGAGCTGATCCGCACGGCCGACGGCATCGTCCCGCCCGGCCCCATCCGGGACGCGCTGGGCGACCTGCCCTACGTCGACGCCGTCGCCGTCTACGGGATCCCGGTGGGCGACACGGAACTGGCCGCGGCAGCCGTCAGCCTGCGGGCCGCCCCCGGGTCTTCCGCCGAGGGCGCCGTCAAGCCGGTGGACCTGTCCGAGGCGCTGCTGCGGGTGGAGCCGGGGCTGCGGCCCGCGATCGTGCGGATCGTGGACGAGGTGCCCGTCACGGCGGGACGGCGGCTGCGGACGGCGCCGCTGCGGGACGAGGGAGTCCCGCCGGCGGGGGACGGGCGCGCCTTCTACCGGGACAAGGCGGGCGCGTACCGGCCGCTGACGGACGCCGCGCGGCGGCGGCTCCTCAAGGCGGCGCCCGCCCGCGAGGCCCGCTGACGCCCAAGTCACCGCCGATAAGTCTGGACTTACAGGCGGCCGTTGCGTTAGAACAAAGCGACAGAATTCGCGCATTTGTTGCACGCGTCCGGAGGGGTCATGACGAGTGTTCTCGCGCCGCCGCCGCAGGGCAGCGACCTGAAACCGGTGCCCGGCGTCCCCGGCGTCCCCTACATCGGCAGCACGCTCGCGGTGATGCGCGACCCGATCGGGATGGCCCGCAAGCGGTACGCCGAGTACGGCCCGGTCGCCTGGGGATGGCTGCTCGGCCAGCGGATGGTCACCGTCCACGGCCCCGAGGCCGCCGAGGTCGTCCTGGTCAACCGCGACAAGGCGTTCGCGAACGGGCCCGCGTGGAGCTACTTCATCGGCCCGTTCTTCAACCGCGGCATCATGCTCCTGGACTTCGAGGAGCACCTGCACCACCGCCGCATCATGCAGCAGGCGTTCACCCGCCCCCGGCTGCGCTCCTACATGGACGCGATGGCCCCCGGCATCGTCAAGGGCGTGGAGTCGTGGGAGCCCGGGCAGGGCTTCAAGGTCTACGACCACATCAAGAAGCTCACGCTCGACCTCGCGGTGGACGTCTTCATGGGCGTCGAGCTCGACGACGCCGAGCGGGCGCGGGTCAACGGCGCGTTCATCGACGCCGTCCGGGCGGGGACGGCCTACGTCCGCTTCCCGGTGCCCGGCCTGCGCTGGCACAAGGGCCTCCAGGCGCGCAAGGTGCTGGAGGAGTTCTTCCACCGGCACCTGCCCGCCAAGCGCCGGGGCGACGGGAGCGACCTGTTCTCGGCGCTCTGCCAGGCCGAGACCGACGACGGCGAGCGGTTCACCGACGAGGACGTCGTCAACCACATGATCTTCGCGTTGATGGCGGCGCACGACACCACCACCATCACACTGACGACGATGGCCTACTACCTGGCCAAGTACCCCGAGTGGCAGGAGCGGCTCCGCGAGCAGTCCCTGGGGCTCGGCAAGGAGAGCCCCGGCTTCGACGACCTGGACGCCTTCACCGGCATCGACATGGTGATGAAGGAGTCGATGCGGTTGGTCACGCCCGTCCCGGCGCTCCCGCGCAAGGTCGTCAAGGACACCTCCATCCTCGGCTTCCACGTCCCCGCCGGGACGACCGTCGTGGTGCCGATGCTCAGCAACCACCATATGGCCGACTGGTGGACCGACCCCGACGAGTTCGACCCCGAGCGGTTCTCCCCGGAGCGCCGCGAGGACAAGGTCCACAAGTACGCCTGGGCGCCGTTCGGGGGCGGCGCGCACAAGTGCATTGGGCTGCACTTCGCCGGAATGCAGGTCAGGACGATCCTGCACCAGATGCTCCTGCGGTACCGCTGGAGCGTGCCCGCCCGCTACGAATGGCCCCTGGACACCACGTCCCTTCCCTCGCCCAAGGACGGGCTTCCCGTCCGCCTCGACCGACTGGAGCAGTGAAGATGAGCAAGGTCGTCGCCATCACCGGGGCCGCGCGGGGGATCGGCCTCGCCACCGCCCGCGCCCTCAAGGCCAGGGGTGCCACCGTCGTCATCGGCGACATCGACGAGACCGCCGTCAAGGAGGCCGCCGAGTCGCTCGGCGTCACCGGCCTCGCCCTGGACGTCACGTCCCGCGAGTCGTTCACCGCCTTCCTCGACAAGGCCGAGGAGGCCGCCGGGCCCCTCGACGTCGTCGTCAACAACGCGGGCATCATGCCGATCGGGCCGGTCACCGACGAGAGCGACGCCGACGCCCGCCGCTGCATCGACATCAACGTGCACGGCGTGATGCTCGGCACCAAGCTCGCCCTCGACCGGATGCTGCCGCGCGGCCGGGGCCACGTCATCAACATCGCCTCGCTCGCCGGCGTCATGTTCACCCCCGGCCTCGCGCTCTACAACGCCAGCAAGGCCGCCGTCGTCGGGTTCACCGAGGCGACCCGGCTGGAGGTGGCGGACCGCGGCGTGCACGTCAGCGCCGTCCTGCCCACCTTCACCAACACCGAGCTGACCGCGGGGACGCGCAGCCCGAAGGGGCAGAAGAACTGCGAGCCCGAGGACATCGCCGCCGCGGTCGTCGAGCTGGTCGGCAGGCCGCGCCCGCAGGTCGCCGTGCCGAAGAAGCTCGGCACGCAGGTCCGGCTCGGCGCGCTGCTGCCCGAGCGCGTCCGGCGGGCGACCTCCCGCCGCCTCGGCCTCGACAAGATCTTCCTGGAGTACGACCCCGAGGCGCGCAAGGGCTACGACGCCCGCATCCGGTCGGGTTCCTAGACCGCTCCCGCCCGCCGCGCCCTGCGGAAGGCGCGGCGGGCCGGCGGCAGGTAGCGGACGGCCTCGGGCAGCAGCGGCCACACCCGTCCCGCCGCGCGGACGGCCGCCGCGAACCGCCGGTGCCGGCGCTCGTCGGCGGCGCTCCACGGCAGGTCGAGCAGCTCGCGCATGCGCGGGTGCATCCCGCCGACCGTGATGAACCGGGCGACCGCGTTCAGCGGCGGCGACACCGCCCGCCACACCGGCGCCGGCACCCTCGGCGGCGCCGGCAGCCCCTTGGTCACGTACCCGACGCCGTACCGGGCGGTCCTGTGCGCGACGATCTCCTCGTCCAGCATCCGCTTCCAGTACGCCTGGAACGCCTCCCAGTCGTCCGGCATGGCCCGGTCGCTGACCCCGTACATCCGGAACCAGGTCTTGGACTCCTCGTAGATCCGGCGCTTCTCGTCCTCGCCGAGCGGCCGGATGAAGGTCTCGACGCCGTAGAGCATGTTGTCGAGGAAGGTCGCGTGCGCCCAGTAGTAGGTCTCGGGATCGAGCGCGTGGTAGCGGGAGCCGTCCGGCATCGTGCCCTTGATCTCGCGGTGGTAGTCCCGCACCCTGCGGCCCGTCTCGCCGGACCGCTCCCCGCCGTACACGGTGTTCAGGATCGGGCCCGCGGACCGCTTGACCCGCGCGAACGTCTCGGTGAAGAACACCGAGTGGTCCAGGACGCCCTGGCCGAGCGCGGGGAGCATGTTCTGCAGCACGCCCGCCCGCGGGCCGACGAGGAACATCCGGGTGTCGCCGAAGTACCGCCAGGTCAGCGACCCGGGTCCGAGGGGGGCCGGGGTCCGCGCGTCGGCCTCGTCCGTCATGTGCACCGCCGGGGGTCGGAACGGAACTACAGAACGACGATCATTGTAACTGTGTCCCATCCGGTGGCGGGGCGCCGGCCGTCCGGCGGCTAGGGTGCGGGCATGACCACGGACGCGACCATCACGCAGGGGCTGCGGGACCGGCTGGCGGCGCCGGACGCCGGCGCCGACGACCTCGACACCCGCATCCTCGACGCCGCGCTCGCGGAGTTCGAGACCTACGGGCTGCGCCGGGTCAGCGTCGAGGACGTCGCCAAGCGGGCCGGGGTCGCCCGCACCACCATCTACCGGCGGTTCACCAACAAGGAGCAGCTGGTCCAGGCCGTGATCCTGCGGGAGTGCCGCCGCTTCCTCACCGCCATCGCCGACGCCACCGAGGACCTCGCCTCCCCCGAGGACGCCGTCGTCGAGGGCTTCGTGGTCGGCCTGCGCAACGCCCGCACCCACCCGCTCATGACGCGCGTCCTGCAGAGCGAGCCCGAGGCGTTCCTGCCGCAGCTCAGCATGAACGGCGGCGCGGTGATGCTCGCGGCCCGCGACATCCTCGCCGACCGCCTGCGCCGCGCCCGCCCCGGCGACCCCGATGACCACGGCACCGTGGCCGAGGTGCTGCTGCGGGTCGCGGTCTCGCTGCTCCTCGTCCCCGGCGGCGGCCTAGCCCTCGACGACGAAGACGCCACCCGCGCCTTCGCCCGCGAATATTTGTCGCGCCTTCTGTGTTAATTGCTTTTTTCTCCTCCTTCGGGCCTGGCGGCCCTCCATCGTCGACAAAAGCGGGCGATCGCTGGCATCGCTCCGGCTCGCCTGGCGGCTCGCTGCGCGATCAGGTTCTCGCAAGCTCGAACCTGCCTTCGGACGCGATCGCTGTACCTATGGCAGTGCTCTCCTCCTTCGGGCCCGGGGGCCCTCCATCGTCGAGAACTGCGGGCGATCGCTGCATCGCTCCGGCTCGCCTTGCGGCTCGCTGCGCGATCAGGTTCTCGCTTCGCTCGAACCTGCCTTCGGACGCGATCGCGACCATTGAGGTTGTTGCGTGGTTGCGGTGGGGGCTGAGGTTCTTGCGGGGGGTCCCGTAGGCTTTGGGTGTCGAATTTCGTTCTAGAAGCGAGGTGGGGCATGGCGGCGGTCGTGCAGACGTCCTACGGGAAGGTCCGGGGGGCGGAGCGGGACGGTGTGACCGCGTTTCTCGGGATTCCCTATGCCGCGCCGCCGTTCGGGGCCGACCGGTTTCAGGCTCCGCGGCCGCCCGAGCCTTGGGACGGTGTCCGTGACGCCGTCGAGTACGGGCCGACCGCGCCCAAGCCCGGCTACCCCCCGGTGTTCGCCGCTCTCGTGCCCGACCCCCAGATCCCCGGTGACGACTGCCTCAACCTGAACGTGTGGACTCCCCGCCTTCCGGACGGCGAGGAGGGCCTCCCGGTGATGGTGTGGATCCACGGCGGTGCCTTCCGGAACGGATCGGGCGCGGTGCCCGTCTACAACGGCCGCAACTTCGCCCGCGACGGCGTCGTCTGCGTGACGATCAACTACCGGCTCGGCGTCGAGGGCTTCGCGTATCTGCCCGGCGCTCCGCCCAACCGCGGGCTGCTCGACCAGATCGCCGCCCTGGAGTGGGTCCGCGACAACATCTCCGCGTTCGGCGGCGACCCCGCCCGCGTCACCGTGTTCGGCGAGTCGGCGGGCGGGATGAGCGTCACCACCCTGCTCTCCCTCGACCTCGGCCTCTTCCACCGGGCCGTCGCGCAGAGCGGCGCGGGCAGCATCGCCCAGGACCCGGCCGACGCCCTGCTCGTCACCAAGGAGATGGCGGCCCGGCTCGGCGTCGAGCCCACCGCCGAGGCGTTCGCCGCGCTCGACCCGGCCGCCGTCATCCCCGTCCAGAACGAGGTCGCCGCCGAGGTCGCGATGCTGCCCGACCCCGGCCGCTGGGGCGCCACCACCGCCGCGGGCGGCATGGCGCTCACGCCCGTCCTGGACGGCGAGCTGATCACCCGGCGCCCCGAGGACGCCATCGCCGCCGGCGCCGGGCGGGACGTGGACCTGCTCGTCGGGTACACCACCGAGGAGTTCCGATTCTTCCTGATGCCGACCGGCATCGCCGCCGACCTGACCGACGAACTGGTCGGCGCGGTCGCCGCGGGCATGGGCGTCCCGCCGGGGCTGCCCGCCGCCTACCGCGCCCACCATCCGGAGGCGACGTCCGGCGAGCTGCTCGCGACGATCATCACCGACAGCCTGTTCCGCATCCCCGCCCACCGCGCCGCCGCCGGGCACTGCGCGTCCGGCGGGCGCACCTGGATGTACGAGTTCGCGTGGCGGTCGCCGAACCACGGCCTCGGCGCCTGTCACGCGCTGGAGCTCGGCTTCGTCTTCGACAACCTCACCGGCGAGGAGGAGGGCCTCACCGGGCCGAACCCGCCGCAGGCGCTCGCCGACCGGATGCACCGAGCCTGGACCCGCTTCGCCGTCGACGGCGACCCCGGCTGGGAGCGGTTCGACCCGTCGGACCGCGCGGTGATGGTCTTCGACGGCCCCGGCGACGCGATCGTCCACGACCCCCACAGCGACGACCGCAAGCTCTGGGACTAGAGCAGCCCTTTCACTACGTGCTCTGCGATGGCCAGGGAGGATGTGGCTGCGGGGGACGGGGCGTTGCGGAGGGTGGTGATCGGGCCCAGGCGGCCTATGCGGAAGTCGTCCACGAGCGTGCCGTCGGGGTCGACCGCCTGGGCGCGGACGCCGGCGGGGGCCGGGACGACGTCGGCCGCCGTCAGCTCGGGGACGAAGCGGCGGGCCTCGGCGACGAACGCCCGCCTGACCGCCGACCCGTACAGCTCCCGCGCGCCCGTGCGCCAGTGCCGCCGGGCCAGGCGGCGGAAGCCGGGCCAGCGGAGCGCCTCCCACAGGTCCGCGGGACGGACGTCGCGCCGCCGGTAGCCCTCCCTGGCGAGGGCGAGGACGGCGTTCGGGCCGATGTCCACGCCGCCGTCCACGCGCCGGGTGAAGTGGACGCCGAGGAACGGGTAGCGCGGGTCGGGGACGGGATAGATGAGACCGCGAACGAGATCGGTCCGGGACGGGACGAGCCGGTAGTACTCGCCGCGGAACGGGACGATCGCCGGGGCCGGGGAGTCGCCCGCCATCCGCGCCACCCGGTCGGACTGGAGACCGGCGCAGACCACCAGCCGGTCGAAGGTCAGCTGCTCGTGCGGGGAGGCGACCGTGACGCGGTCGCCCGCCCGGCCGATCCGCACGACCTCGAAGCCGAGCCTGACCTCGCCGCCGCCGTCCGCGACGTCCGCCGCGAACGCGCGGGCCACCGCCGGGAAGTCGACGATCGCCGTGGTGGGGGAGTGCAGGGCCGCCACGCCCGCCGCGTGCGGCTCGATCTCGGCCAGCTCGCCGCCGGCCAGCCGCCGCAGCCCGGGGACGCCGTTGGCCGTCGCGCGGCGCTCGATCTCCTCCAGCGCCGCCGTCTCCGCCTCGTCGCGGGCGACGACGAGCTTGCCGCACTCCTCGTACGGCAGGTTCCGGTCGGTACAGAACTCCTTGAGCAGGCCGATGCCGCGCCTGCACAGGGTCGCCTTCAGCGACCCCGGCGCGTAGTAGAGGCCCGCGTGGGCGACGCCGCTGTTGCGGCCCGTCTGGTGGGCCGCGACGCGGTCCTCCTTGTCCAGGACCGTCACTTTCAGCCCCGGACGCTCCAGCGTCAGCCTGCGGGCGATCGCCAGCCCGACGATGCCCGCGCCGACGACGCCGACCCGTGTCTCCGCCACATCCGCACCCTAGCGGGGGGCGCGGCTCAGCTCCCGAGGCGCTTGCGCCCCTGCGCCCGCACCCGCTTGCGCTGGGACGGGTCGAGCATCATGTACCCGACGAGCGGCGCGCCGAGGACGCCGAGGATGATCAGCGCGCTCAGCCACCACGGGAAGACGAACAGGGTCAGGAAGCCGACGACGACGCCGCCGATCACAAGCTTGGTCTGGGTCGACATCTCGCACCTCCGTTGACGGACCGCCCACTTGTAGAACGGCCGTCGGGCGACCGCTGTTCCACGATATGTCGCGAGTCGGCCCGAGCGCCATGGCGGAGGCGCCCCGGTCAGATGCGCCTCGTCAGATGTGCCCCGTTAGATGCGCAGGGACAGCTGGCCGCCGCCGAGGGTGCGGAGGACCTCCGCGTGGAGCCTGCCGTTGGTGCACACGACGCTGCCGCCGTCCGGGCCCGGCACGCCGGACAGGTCGGTGAACATGCCGCCCGCCTCCTCCACGATGACCTGGAGGGCGGCGAGGTCCCACAGGGACACCTCGGGCTCGGTGGAGATGTCGACCGCGCCTTCGGCGACCATCATGTGCGACCAGAAGTCGCCGAACGCCCGCGTCCGCCACACCGAGCGGGTCAGTTCGAGGAACCGGGGCAGCCGGTCCTGCTCCTCCCAGCCGCTCAGGCTGGAGAAGGACAGGGACGCGTCGGACAGCTCGCCCACCGACGAGACGCTCATGCGGGACGCGCGGGTCAGGCTGCGGCCCGTCCAGGCGCCGCCGCCCCGGGCCGCCCACCAGCGGCGGTTCAGCGCGGGCGCCGACACCACCCCGACGACGATCTCGTCGTTCTCCATCAGCGCGATCAGCGTGGCCCACACCGGGACGCCGCGCACGAAGTTCTTCGTCGCGTCGATCGGGTCGATGATCCAGCAGCGGTTGCCGTAGCCGGTCCTGCCGTACTCCTCGCCGAGGACCGCGTCGCGCGGGCGGGCCCGCTTCAGCGTGCCGCGGATCTGCTCCTCCACGCTGCGGTCGGCGTCGCTGACCGGCGTCAGGTCCGGCTTGGTCTCGACGTCGAGGTCGAGGGCGCGGAAACGCTTGGTCGTGATGTCGTCGGCCCCGTCCGCCAGCACGTGCGCGAGACGCAGGTCATCGGAATAGCCCGCCACGGCGAGCCACGCTACCCTGATCACCGCCCGTCGCGACACACGTACCCGGGCCGTTCCGGCTTTTCGGGCGGCCGGGACCGGCGCGCCGGGCGCGATGTCCCGCTTCCGGGCGCGGGTGGTGGCAGCATGGGGGCCATGGCGCACGATCTCCCCGAGTGGGTGGCCGAGCTGACCGATCCCCGCCGGGCCGAGACGCTCGACGAGCTCGCCGACCGCCTCGTCCCCCTGGCCGAGCACGCCATCGACGTCTCCCGTCGATTGCAGGCGCAACTCAACGAGCTCAACGACCCGTTCAAGCGCGAGGCGCTGTACGGGCGGGTGGAACGCCTCAAGGCCCGCGTCGGCGAGGCCATGGAGGAGATCACCGCGGAGATCGCCGCGTCCGGGGAGGAGCGCATCGAGCGGGTCTTCGCCGACTGGACCGACCGCGCGGGCCCCGCCGGCGACGGCGACCGGGGCCGGGAGATGCGCCGCCGGCTCGACCGCGACGTCGTCCCGGCGCTGTCGCGGCAGCAGCAGGACGTCGCCGAGCGGGTCGCCGAGCGCACCTCCAAGGCCCTGGAGGAGGCGACGCAGCTGCTGCTCACCCGGGTCGAGGAGCTCGCCAGGGCGGTCACCGACCTGATCCACGACGTGCTCCCGCTGGCCCGCGAGGGGCTGACGCTCGCCAGCCGGATCTCGGCCCTGTCCGGCCACGCCCGCAAGGCGGGGCGGGGGCCGGTCCCGGCCGAGCTGAAGGACGCCGGAGCCGAGACGTCCCGGGCGTTCGACGAGGCCGTGGCGCGGCTGGAGCTGGAGTGGTCGGCGCTCGGCGCCCGGTCCGCGACCGTCCGGGCGGCGCTGCGCGGCGCGGAGGAGGCCGCGTTCAGCCAGGTCACCGAGGAGATGACCCGGTGCGTGGAGGAGCTCGCGCCCCGGCACGTGCAGGCGCTGAACGAGGCCGAGGCCAAGGCGCGCAGCCTGTTCGAGGAGTCGCGGGGCTAGACGGCCTGCGGGAAGCGGAACAGGCGCCCGGGGTCGTGGGCCGCCTTCACCTTCCTGAGCCGGTCCAGGTTGGGGCCGTAGTAGGCGCGGGCCCAGTCCTTCAGACCGGCGTCGATGTAGTTCACGTAGGCGGCGCCTCCCAGGTGGGGCTCCATCGCGGCGTGCGTGGCCGACAGCCAGGCGTCGTCAGGCGCCAGGTACTGGACGCAGAAGAGACCCTTGCGGTGCGGGAAGGCGGTGTCGCCCGGCCCGACGCGCGCGATCGCGGCGCCCATCGCGTCCATGAGGACCGAACGGTTCCCGACGTCGTTGCCCTTGTCGAACCGGGCGAGCAGAGCGCTGATCGCGTCGTCGGGCAGCGGCCTGTAGGCGATGTGCGACTTCCCCGAGTACTCGGTGCGGGGGAAGGCGCCGCCGGGACGCCGCCCCGGCAGGGCGCCCCGCCCGTGGCACTGCTCGATCGACTGCCCGGCGCAGCCTCCCATGAACTTCATCGCGTCCATGTAGGGCCGGCTCTGGGCGGTGGTGGAGGCGGGATCCGCGCCCACGGCGGCCGTCAGGCGTTCCATGGGGCCGTCGGCGCCGGCGAGCGCGAGGCCCGTCACCTCGACGCCCGGAGCGCCCTGATCGGGGGCGGTGTCGAGGTGCAGGCTCGTCCAGACCTCGCCGGGCGCCGCCGGCGCCCAGCGCTGCCAGCCGCGCACCACGGCGGCCGCCTTCCGCCAGGGCCAGCGCATGCTGAACGGCGTCACGTCGCCGACCTCGTGCGTCCGGAACGTGAACGCCACCGCCACGCCGAAGCTGCCGCCGCCCCCGCCCCGGCACGCCCAGAACAGGTCCGGGTTCCGCTGCCCGTCGCAGGTCAGGACCCGTCCGTCCGCCGTGACGACCTGGACCTCCTCCAGGACGTCGCACGACAGCCCGTACGCGCGGGACGTCACGCCCAGCCCGCCGCCCAGCGTCAGCCCCGCCACGCCCACCGTGGGGCAGCTTCCGGACGGGACGCTCACACCGTCGCGGGCGAGCCCGTCGTAGAGGTCGATCAGCCGGGTCCCGGCCCCGACGGCCGCGCGGTCGCCGTCGCGCCTCACGCCGTCCATGGGGGAGACGTCGATCACGAGGCCCGGCCCCGTCGACCAGCCCGCGTAACTGTGCCCGCCGGACCGCACCGCCACCGGCATCCGCTTCACCGTGGCGAACGCCACGCATTCCGCGACGTCCTGCGGGGTCGCGCAGTAGGCGACGCCCGCCGGGCGGACTCGGTCGTAGCGCGGGATGTAGAGGCGCCTGGCCTCCTGGTAGGACGCGTCGGACGGGCGGACCAGCTTTCCTTCCAGGCCGCGTTCCAGGGCGTTCCAGTCGGCGGGGCCGGTCGGCATCGGCCTCGGCGGCGAGGACGGAGCCCGGCGCGGGCGGGGCCGCTCATCGGAGCACCCGGCGACGCCGAGCCCGCCAAGCCCGCCGAGCCCGCTGAGGGCCGCCGCCTTGAGCATCGCTCGCCGCTCCATGCGGCCATTGTCGCGCTAGATCACCTTTTGGCGGGCGGAATCCGCGGCGCCGCGGCCTATTCGGGCTCGCCCTCGCGGGCGGCGAGGAGGCGGCGCAAGGAGTCCAGGCGCGCCCGGCTGGCGTGGCCCTCCTCGACCCAGCCGTCCAGGCCGCAGTCGTCCTGGAGATGGTCGCAGCGGGGCGGGCAGCGTTCGGCGGCGCCCTCGGCGAGGTCGTCGAACGCGCCGAGCACGTTCTCCGGGTCGACGTGCGCGAGGCCGAAGCTGCGCACGCCCGGAGTGTCGATGATCCAGCCGTCGCCGCCGGGCAGCTCCAGCGCGAGCGCCGAGGAGGAGGTGTGGCGGCCCCGGCCGGTGACGGCGTTGACGTGGCTCACCGCGCGTTCGGCGTCCGGGACGAGGGAGTTCACCAGCGTCGACTTGCCGACGCCTGAGTGGCCCACGAGCACGCTCGTGCGGCCGGCGAGGCGGCGGCGCAGCTCACCGAGGTCGCCGCCGCGCTCGGTCACGACGTAGGGGACGCCGAGCGGCGCGTACTCGGCGACCAGGGCGTCCGGGGACGCGAGGTCGGCCTTGGTGAGGCAGAGCAGCGGGGCCATGCCGGCGTCGTAGGCGGCGACGAGCTGCCGGTCGATCATGCGGGGCCGCGGCTCGGGGTCGGCCAGCGCCGTCACGATGACCAGGCTGTCGGCGTTCGCGACGATGATCCGCTCGAACGGGTCGGTGTCGTCGGCGGTGCGGCGCAGCGCCGAGGTGCGCGGCTCGACCCGCACGATCCGGGCCAGGGTGTCCTGGGCGCCGGTGACGTCCCCGACCAGCGCGACGCGGTCGCCCACGACGACGCCCTTGCGGCCGAGCTCGCGGGCCCGCATCGCGGTGACGGCGCGCTCGTCGTCCGTGCCGGGGTCGGCCAGGCACCGGTAGCGGCCGCGGTCCACGGCCGTCACGAGGCCGGGCGAGGCGTCCTCGTGCGCGGGACGGCGGCGGGTGCGCGGCCGCGACCCGCGGCGCCCGGGCCGCACCCGGACGTCGTCCTCGTCGTAGTCGTGTTTTCGTGCCAGTGGTCCGTTCCCTGCTGTCAGGCGGACGCCAGCATCGACGCCCACTGCCGGGTGAAGTCCGGAAGAGTCTTGCCGACGGTGCCCGGATTCTCCACTTCGATGCCGGGAACGGCCAATCCGAGCAGGGCCGCCGCCATCACCATCCGGTGGTCGTCGTAGGTGCGGAAGACGCCGCCGCGCAGCGGGCGCGGGCGGATCTCCAGGCCGTCGGGCAGCTCCCGGACGTCGCCGCCCAGCCCGTTGATCTCGGCGACCAGCGCGGCGAGCCGGTCGGTCTCGTGGCCGCGCAGGTGCGCGATGCCCGTCAGCCGGGACGGCGAGCCGGCCAGCGCCGCGAGGGCCGCGAGCACCGGCGTCAGCTCGCCGACCTCGTGCAGGTCGGCCTCCAGACCGCCGAACCCGTCCCCGCCGCGCACGGTCAGCCCGTCAGGCCCGCGGGTCACCTCGGCACCCATCGCGGCGAGGAGCTCCCGCAGCGCGTCGCCGGGCTGGGTCGTCTCGGCCGGCCAGTCCGGGACGGTGACGCGCCCGCCGGTGACCAGCGCCGCGCCGAGGAACTGCGCCGCGTTCGACAGGTCCGGCTCGATCACCACCTCACCGCCGCGCAGCGGACCCGGCGCCACGCGCCAGACGTCGTGCCCCGCCTCGACCTCGGCGCCCGCCGCGCGCAGCATCTGTACGGTCATCGCCAGGTGCGGCGCCGACGGGACCGGCGGCCCCTCGTGCCTGACCTCCACGCCCTTGTCGAACCGCGGCGCGGCCAGCAGCAGCCCCGACACCAGCTGGGACGACGCCGACGCGTCGATCGTCACCCCGCCCCCGGCCACCGAGCCCGAGCCCCGGACGGTGAACGGGAGGGCGTCGCGCCCCCCGTCGTCGATCTCGGCGCCGAGGGCCCGCAGCGCCGTGATGATGGGGCCCATCGGCCGCTCGCGGGCTCGCGGGTCGCCGTCGACGAACACCTCGCCGGACGCCAGGGCGGCGACCGGCGGCAGGAACCGCATCACCGTCCCCGCCAGCCCGACGTCGACGCGCGCCGGGCCCTCCAGGCGCCCCGGCAGCACCTGCCAGTCGGCGGAGTCCTCCCCGACGCCGGCGCCGAGCGCGCGGAGGGCCCCCGCCATCAGCTCGGTGTCGCGGCTGTGCAGGGGCCGGGCGATGCGGGTGGGCGCCCCCGCGAGCGCGGCGAGGACCAGCGCCCGGTTGGTCATCGACTTCGAGCCGGGCAGCGGCACGGTGGCGTCCACCGGGGCATGGGCGACCGGGGCGGACCAGTGCGGAGAGGCCATGCCCCAAGGTTATCGGGCCGCCGCCGGAGAGAGCGGGACGATCGGGCGGCCCGCGGCGATCAGAGGGGACGATCAGAGGGGACGATCAGAGGGGACGATCAGAGGGGACGATCAGAGGGGGATCGTCAGGAGCGTTCCGCCGCCGTCCAGTCGGACCTCGAAGTGGCCGATCTGCTGGCGGCTGAGCCCGGTCCCGCCCTGCATGACGAGCGGCTTGGGCTGGCCGGGGACGCCGTAGCCCTTGTCCGGGACGCTCCACCCGGCGACGACGCTGCGCTCGCCGGTCCGCGACACCGCCTCCAGGTGGCACTTCAGCGGCCCCCGGATGCCCTTCAGCTCCAGCCCGACCTGCGTGCCCCAGCCCTTGTCGACCAGCGCGACCGTCCCGGACGCGCCCGTGCTCGCGTCGGCCGCGTGGAACTTCTGGCCGGTGAGGGCCTGCGTCACGGGCGGCTTCGGGGCGGGGGCCTCGTCGTTCACGGCAGCGCCGATGCCGATGCCCGCGGCCAGCGCCGCGGCCGCGGCGGCCGTGCCCGCGAGGTACGCGCCGCGCCGGAACCGCTGGTCGGCCCGCCGCCTGCGCCGCATCATGTCGATCACCGGCGCCGGAGGCGCGGACGGCTCGCCGGCGCCCTCCCATCCGGGCCCGTCCGGGATCGGGCCGGCCGCCGCGGGCGACAGCCCGGACAGGGCGCCGGCCGCCCCGGACAGCTCCCCGAGCTCGGCCTGGCACGACCCGCATCCCCGCAGATGCGCCTCGAACGCCCGACGGTCGCCCTCTTCGAGAAGGCCCAGCGCGTACGCGCCGACATCGGTGTGCTCGACCTGGGAACTCATGACGTCACCCCCCTCTCCTCCAAGGCGACCCGCAAAGCGCGCAACGCGTAGTACACGCGGGACTTGACCGTCCCCACCGGGATGCCGAGGTGCTCGGCGGCCTGGTTCACCGTCCGGTCGCGCAGCACCGTCTCCGTCAGCGCCTGCCGGTGCGCGGGGGAGAGCGACTCCAGCGCCTCGGTCACCACGACCTTGCGCAGCAGCGCGTCCATCTCGTCCGCCATCGGGAGGTTCTCCAGGGGCCCGTCGCCGACCTCCGGCGGCCTGACCTCGCGCTGCCGCCGGTTGTCGATCACGATACGCCGGGAGACCGTGGCCAGCCACGGCATCAGCGAGGACGTCCGGTCGTCGAGCCGGTCCGCGCTGCGCCATGCCCGGATCATGGTCTCCTGCACCACGTCCTCGGCCCACGGGCGGTCGCCGCCCGTCAGGCGCAGGACGAACGCGAGGAGGGGCCGATGGTACTCGCGGTACAGCTCGGCCGCCATCTCCTCGTCGGCCGCGGTCTGCGCGGCCCGCGCCGCGCCGGGGCGGCGGAGCAGGCTGCGCAGGCCGCCGCCGGGGCGGCCGGTCGATCCGGGAACTGCCATGGCCGGGGCGTCTCCGTCGTGCTGGAAGGGCGGTCATCTGGCAGTACGGGACCGCCCCGGCCTTCGGTTCAACGCCCTTGAGACTCTTTTAAGGTTCTCTTCGGGAAGTCAGCGTTTGACGGCGTGCAGGGCCTTGCCCGCCTGGGCGGCGGTTCCGGCCTTGACCGTCCGGCCGGCCTTGGCGGCCTTCGCCGCCTGGGTCGCCGTCCCGGCCTTCACGGCCTGCCCCGCCCGCGCGGCCTTGCCCGGCTTGGAGGCGCGCCCGAGCTTGAACGCGCTCCCCGCGGCCAGGACGCCCTTGAGCGCGCCGCCGCCCCTGCCGCTCTTCCTGCCCCGGGCCTTGCCCGCCTTCCCGGCCGCCTTTCCCGCGACGAGGGCGCCGCCCGCGCCCGCGCTCTTGAGCGCGCCACCGGCCTTGCGGGCCGCCTTGCCTCCGGCCTTGCCGCCCGCCTTGCCGGCCTTCAGCGCGCCGCTCGCCGCCCCGGCGGCCGTGAGCGCGCCGCCCGCCTTGCCGCCCGCCTTGCCCAGCCGGAACATGCCGCCGGACTTGGCGGACTTGGCACGGCCGGACGCCTTCGCGGCCTTGCGCCCGCCCTCGGCGCGGGCGACGCGAACCTGACGGGACGCCTCGCGGCGTGCCTCCCGCAGCGTCGCGGCGGCCTCGCGGCGCATCGCCTTGGCCTCCGCGCCGCTCTTGATCTGCGTCTCCCGCACGGCGCGGCGCAGCTCGGCCGTGCGCGGCGCGCGGCGGGGCTCGGTCGCCACCATCAGCAGCGCGCCGAACAGGCCGGCGTTCTTCAGCAGGTGGGAGCGCTCGTTCGCGCGGCGTTCGGGGTCGTCCTCGGTCCAGTAGCGGTGCTCGGTCGCCAGCGCGGGGACGAGCTGGGCGGCGAGCACCAGCGTCGTGAGCCGCCGGAACTTCCCGGTCAGCAGCAGCGCGCCGGTGCCGAGGCTGAGCGCGCCCTGCATGCGGACGAGGGTCTCGGGGTCCTTCGGCAGCCAGTCGATCCGGTCGGCGACGGGCTTGACGGCCGGGCCCACCCGCTCGGCGCGTTCGCGCGGGTCGCGGAGTGCCTCCAGGCCGGTCATGATGTACGGCGCCGCCACGAACGGGCGGGCCAGGGTCGTGAAGGGTCGCATAGCCCGCTACATGCCCAGCGCGCCGCGCCTCAAGCGCGGCAGGATGGGACCCATGTGCGGACGCTACGCCACCTCCCGCGCGCGGCAGGAGCTCCTGGACGAGTTCCAGGTGCAGCTCGACGCGGTGGACGGGGACATCCAGGCCGACTACAACGTCGCCCCCACCAAACAGGTCCCGGTCGTGCTCGACCGGCGGCCGAAGGACGAGCCCGACGAGGCGGCCGCGGTGCGCCAGTTGCGCACGGTGCGGTGGGGGCTCGTGCCGTCCTGGGCCAAGGACCTGTCCATCGGGTCGCGCATGATCAACGCCCGGGTCGAGACGGTGCACGAGAAGCCGTCCTACCGCCGGGCGTTCGCCAAGCGCCGATGCCTGCTGCCCGCCGACGGCTACTTCGAGTGGTACACGCTGCAGGACCAGGGTGACGGGGCCGACCCGGCCGAGGGAGAGAAGAAGGCGAAGGGGAAGCCGCGGAAACAGCCGTACTTCATCCGCCCCAAGGACGGCGCGGTCATGGCGATGGCGGGCCTGTACGAGTTGTGGAAGTCACCCGAGGACGAGTGGGTGTGGACCTGCACTGTCATCACCACCAACGCGCCGGACGACCTCGGCCGCATCCACGACCGGATGCCGATGGTCGTCGAACCGGACCGGTGGGACGCCTGGCTGGACCCCGCGCTCACCGACACCGAGCAGGTGCGCGGCCTGCTCGTTCCCGCCATGGCCGGGACAATGGACGCCTATCCCGTCTCGAAGGCCGTCAACAACGTGCGGAACAACGGCCCGGAACTTATAGAACCGGCAAATTCCGGGGATGGTTCCGGTGACCATTCCGAGGGTCTCTTCTGACACGGGCCGCGCCGGAGGGTCCGGCGCCATTCCGCTCGGGGAGCGCTCCGGGCGCGACAATTCCGCCACGGCCGGCCTGACCGCGTGACGGCGTGACGTGCCGGCTAGCGCAGCCGGGCGCTGGCCAGGAGGTGGATGCCGAGCGACTCGTCGGTCTGGCGTGCGCCCATCTCGGTGCGGACGAGGCGCTGCAGCGCCCGCGGGGACTCGCCGAGGACGTGCTCGACGGTCGAGGGGGACAGCACCGTGCGCGGCCGGATCCACTCGACCTCCAGGCCGGCGTCGGCGAGCAGCTCGCGGAGCTGGTGGGCCGAGAACGAGCGGGTGATCGTCCCGTCCGGCCAGGGCACGAGGACGACCTCGGCGCTCGGGACGTCCGACAGGTGCGCCCAGTAGTTGCGCTCGGCCAGCAGCGCCATGCCGAGGGTGAGGGAGTCGACGCACAGCAGGACCCGGCCGCCGGGGCGCAGCACGCGGGCGATCTCGCCGATCGTCGCCTCGGTGGCCAGGTGCCGCGACAGCACGCGGTTCTCGGCGATCACGGCGTCCACGCAGGCGTCGCCGAGGTAGGACAGGGTGCCGGAGTCGGCGATCAGCGGGACCGTGCGGGCGGTCCGCCCCCCGGGGGTGCCGGGGCGGACCGGCGCCGGACGGCCCCGGCGCTCGGGGTCGCGCACCTCCAGCACCGTGTGGCCCGCCGCGGCCGCGCGGGCGGCGCTGTGCCCCTGCCCGCCCGAGATGTCGAGCACGCGGGACGGCCTGCGCGGCAGCCACCGGGTGAGCTGGGCGTCCGCCACCGCCTCGTAGAAGGTCCAGTAGCGCGCCAGGGAGTCCCCTGACCCGTCACCGGAGGTGTCCCGCAGGCTGGCGATGGTGGGCTCGGAAGGTCGCGCCGAAGGCACCGAGTGCACCAATTGCTCCTGTTCTAGCCGTGTACGTCACATCTTTCCCCGTCCGGGGCCGGTCATCACCCTGAGTGAGGGACGGGACCCGGCGACACGGTCGCGGAGCGCCCGCCCCCGCCCGGGAATCGGCGGGGGCGTTCCGGTGTTGCACCCTCTCACAGAGCAGCGAAAGCGGAGGTGCGAGCCGGATGACCACAGCCGTCGCCGATCAGCAGCGGAGAGCCGGCACGGCGGCGCCCCGCGGCGACGCGCGGGCCCCCGCCCGCGTCGGAGGGCCGCGCGGACCGATATCGTCTGTGGGGTCGATATCGTCTGAGGGGTATGGCGCCGCCCGGCCGGTCAAGGCCACGGGCGCCAGAGCCGAGGGGGTGGGTCAGGTACCGGGCACCGCGGAGACCGTGGAGCAGCGCCAGGAGCGCTTCCAGCGCGACGTGCTCCCGTTCTTGGACCAGCTGTATTCGGCCGCGCTGCGCATGACGCGCAACCCGGCCGACGCCGAGGACCTCGTCCAGGAGACGTTCGCCAAGGCGTTCGCGTCCTTCCACCAGTTCAAGGAGGGGACGAACCTCAAGGCCTGGCTGTACCGCATCCTGACCAACACGTTCATCAACACCTACCGCAAGCGGCAGCGCCAGCCGCAGCAGGCGGCCACCGACGACATCGAGGACTGGCAGATCGCGCGTGCCGAGTCGCACACGTCGAGCGGTCTGAAGTCGGCCGAGGCCGAGGCACTGGAGCACCTGCCCGACTCCGACGTCAAGCGGGCGCTCCAGGAGCTGCCGGAGGAGTTCCGGATCGCCGTCTACCTCGCCGACGTCGAGGGGTTCGCCTACAAGGAGATCGCCGAGATCATGGGCACGCCCATCGGCACGGTGATGTCCCGGTTGCACCGGGGCCGGCGCCAGCTGCGCGGCATGCTCGAGGACTACGCCGACGAGCGCGGGCTCACCCGCGCGAGCAGGGGGTCGACATGAGCTGCGGCAACCACCACGACACGCCCTGCGACGAGGTGCTCGCCCGCGTGTACACCTACCTCGACGGCGAGCTCGACCAGGGCGGCTGCGGCGAGGTGCGCCAGCACCTCGACGAGTGCGGCCCGTGCCTGCGCGAGTACGGCCTCGAAGAGGCCGTCAAGAAGCTCGTGAGCAAGTCGTGCGGGTGCGAGCAGGCCCCGACCGAACTGCGCGCCAAGGTGCTCGGCCGCATCGAGGAGATCTGCGGCGAGATCCAGGCGTCCGGGGCCGGCGAGGTCCCGGCGTCCGGTGGCGCCGGCAAGCCGGAGAGCGCCTGACCGCCGGTATCTTTCCGGTGTGCTGACACTCGTCACCGGCGCGGCCGGATTCATCGGGTCCCATCTCGTCGACAGGCTCCTCGCGGACGGCCACGAGGTCGTGGGAGTGGACGACATGTCGTCGGGCGCGAACGCCCGGCCCGGGGTCGAGCTGTGGGAGATGGACGTCGCCGACCCGGCGCTCGCCGAGCGGGCCGCGGCCCGCCGCCCCGAGGTGGTCTTCCATCTCGCCGCGCAGGTGAGCGTGCGGGTCAGCGTGGGCGACCCGCTGGGCGACGCCCGCACCAACGTGGTCGGGACGGCCAACGTCCTGGAGGCCGCGCGGGCGGCGGGCGCCCGCAAGGTCGTGTTCACCTCCAGCTGCGCCGTGTACGGGGTGCCGGACGCGCTGCCCGTCCCCCCGGACGCCGAGCTGCGCCCCGCGTCGCCGTACGCGGCCTCGAAGGTCGCCGGCGAGGTGTACGCCGGGATGTACCGGCAGCTGCACGGGATCGACTTCACGACGCTGACGCTGGCGAACGTCTACGGGCCGCGGCAGACCCCCGAGGGCGAGGCGGGGGTCGTCTCGATCTTCACGGACGCGCTGCTGGCGGGCCGTCCGACCCGGGTCTTCGGCGACGGCTCCCAGACCCGCGACTACGTCTACGTCGGTGACGTGGTCGACGCGTACGCCCGGGCCGCGGGGGAGGCGGGCGGCGGGCTGCGCCTCAACGTGGGCACCGGCCTGCAGACGACCGACCGCGAGCTGCACGCGCTCGTCGCCGAGGCGGCGGGGGCGCCGGACGACCCGGAGTTCGCGCCGCCCCGGCTGGGAGACCTGCCGGCGATGTCGGTCGATCCGCGCCGGACCCGGGAGGCGCTCGGCTGGGAGCCGGCCGTCGGCCTGCCCGAAGGGCTTGCGGAGACGGTCGCCTGGGCGCGGGAACGGAACCCCGCGCGCCGCTGATTGGTCCACGCTTTCTCCAACTCCGGGGCCTCGTTCGCCGACCTTTAAGGAATTAGGTGGATGCATTTGCGGATGCACGTGCATTCATGATGTGCAGCGGGATTGTGCAGCCGGTTTGTGCAGCCGGTTTGTGCAGGCTGGAGAGAGGGCCGATGATTGGATTTTCAACCAGGACAATTGATCACCTAAGGTGACGATTGGTTCACGCTTTGCTCACGTTTTCCTGCACGCCTGTGTGACCTGGGCAGTCCGCGTTAGGCTTATGCCGAAATCAGTGACGGAGCGCGTGCACTCCGAGGAATTCGGGGTACGTGCTCGCCCGGGAGACCTGGACCGCACCGGTCCCGGTGGCCGGCCGCGAGGCCGGTCGGCCCGGCTCGGCTGGGGGGAGGCAAGGAGCCATGCACAAGCGCGTGACACCGCATGGACACGGGCGGCGCCTGAGCGTCCCGTCGTCGTCGTCGCTGATGATGACCAAGGGCGTGTCCTGGGTCTAGGTGCCGGCTGGCACGTGTGAGCCCGGTGGCGGCCTGCCAACTCGTCACTCCCCGAGGGGCGGCAATGCGTGGACTACCTCTCGCTGCCTGGGCGTACGTCTGCGGTGTGGTCGCGCTCGCGGCGGGCCTCATCGCGACGTCGTCCTTCACGGATATCGACTGGACGAAGCTCGCCGTCCTGGCGCTGCTGTTCCTGATCTGCGACTCGGCGCCCGCGCGGCTGAACATCACGCGGGCCAGGGTGTCGCTGAGCTTCGCCGCCAGCCTGGCGTCGGTGGTGCTGCTCGGCCCGGTCGGCGCCGCGCTGCTCGGCCTCTGCGCGCTGGTCACCGGGCAGCGGATCTTCGCCCCGGTCAAGCGGCTCTTCAACGGCGCGCAGTTCGCGCTCAGCGGCTTCATGGCCGGGACGGTGTTCAACCTCCTCGACGGCGACCGGTTCCACCCCGAGAAGGCCCGCTGGGTCGAGAACGTCATCGGGCCGTTCCTCGGCGCGCTGGTCGCCTTCGTCCTGGTGAACCTGACGCTGATGGCGGGGGTGCTGCTGCTCAGCCGGCAGGCCTCGCCGCGCGAGCTCCTGCGCGAGAGCGGCCAGCTCGCGATCGGCTGCCTCGGCTACGGCATGGTCGGCCTGCTGATCGCCGGGCTCTGGCCGCGGGTGGGCCTGTTCGCGGCGATCCTCGTCCTGCTCCCGCTGTTCATCGCCCGCTGGGCCATGGACCAGGCGTACGCGCAGCAGCAGGCGCACGCCGCGACGCTCGCCGCGCTGTGCCAGGCGGTCGAGACCAAGGACTTCTACACCCGCGGCCACTCCGAGCGCGTCTCCCGCGGCTCGGTGATGATCGCCCAGGAGATCGGGATGCGCGCGGACCGGGTCGAGGCCATCCGGTACGCGGGGATGCTGCACGACGTCGGCAAGCTCGGCGTCCCGACCAAGGTGCTGCAGAAGTCCGGCTCGCTCACCGAGGAGGAGTTCGCCGCGATCCAGCTGCACCCGATGCGCGGGCTGGAGATCGTCCGCGAGATCGGCTTCCTGGACGAGGCGCTCGCCGGCATCATGCACCACCACGAGAAGATGGACGGGCGCGGTTACCCGATGGGCCTCGCGGGCGACGAGATCCCCGAGTTCGCCCGGGTCATCTCCGTCGCCGACGCGTTCGACTCGATGACCTCGACGCGCTCCTACCGGGCCGCCCGCACCAAGGACGAGGCCGTCGAGGAGCTGCGCCGCGGGATGGGCGACCACTTCGACCCCGCGATGGTGGAGGCGTTCCTGCGGGCGCTGGAGCGGGAGGGCTGGGAGCCGCCGCGGCCGGTCGTGCTGCCCGACGACGACGTCGTCGAGACCACCCAGCAGGACCACGACGACCCGAGCGCGCCGCTGCGCGTCGCCGGCGGCGACGGGGTGCGCCAGTGAGGGGGCGGCGGTGAGCGGGGAGGCGCGCGCCCGCGACCGGGCCGCGTGGCAGACCATCGACTCCGGCCAGCTCCTGCTGATCGCCACCGCCGGGCTGTTCGTCATCGTCGCGATCGCCGAGGTCGGGTCCGTCGGGCTGCGCCAGCCCGACGTGGCGATCATCTTCGGCGTCCTGATCGCGCTCGGCGAGCTGTTCCGCATGGTGATGCCGGGCAACCGGGAGGTCGCGCCGATCGCCAGCGCCGGCGCGATGGGGTACGCGATGCTGGTCGGCGTCGGCCCGGAGGGCGCCGCGCCGGACGCGCCGCTCGGCGTCGTGGCCGCCGAGCACTCCGCGCTCCAGGTCGTCGCGGTCGCCGCGGCCGGGATGCTGGTCGGCTCGCTGCCGCACATCGCGGTCGGCCGGTCGCCGCGGCCCGACGCGATGGCGCGGCGGCTGTTCACGGTCGCGGTCGTCGCGCTGTGCTTCCGGCCGCTGCTGTCCCTGCACCTGCCCTGGCAGCTGCTGCTGGCCGTCATGTGCTTCGTCGTGGTGCTGTCCTGCTTCACCGACATGCTGATCGCCGCGATGATCCGCGCGGAGGCCGTGCGGGCGCGGTTCGGCATCGCGCTGCGCGACGAGATCGACGCGAAGATGGCGCTGTGCGCCGCGACCAGCGCGACCGCCATGCTCATCGCGGTCTCCACGACGGCGATGGGCGAGGCCGCGCTGCTGATCTTCACGGTGCCGATCCTGGTGACGCAGTTCGCGTTCCGCCGCTACGCCGGGATCCGCGCCACCTACCTGCAGACCGTCCGGGCGCTGTCGCGCGTCACCGAGGTCGGCGGCTACGTGGAGGCGGGGCACTCGCACCGGGTGTCCAAGCTCGCGGTGGCGATGGGGCGCGAGCTCGGGATGTCGGAGGAGGAGCTGCTCGAACTGGAGTACGCCGCCCTCATGCACGACATCGGGCAGCTGTCGCTCGGCGACCCGATCCCCGGCGGCGCGACGGTGCTGGCGTCCCCGGCCGAGCAGCGCCGCATCGCCGAGCTCGGCGCCGAGGTGATCAAGCAGACCGGCGTCCTGGACCGGGTCGCGCACATCGTCCAGCTGTCGTCGCACCCCTACCGGACGGGGCGCGAGCCGTCCGGCGACTCCGGGGAGCGGCCGCTCCCGCCGCCGCTCGCCGGCCGCATCATCAAGGTCGCCAACGCCTACGACGACCTGGTCGGCGACTCCGCCGACCGCGACCGGGGCGCCGCCGTGCTGGAGAGGCTGCGACTGGACTCGGCCTCCGAGTACGACCCGACGGTGGTGGAGGCGCTCAGCCGGGTCGTGGACCGGGGGCCCCGCCAGTAGAGCCCGTGGGCCGCCGCCACGGCGAGCGTGACGGCGGCGGCCGCCGTCCAGAGCAGCAGGGCGCCGAGGTGCTGGTCCTCCAGGGGTGACACGCCCCAGCGGCGGCCGAGGTGCTCGTACCAGCCGCCGAGGACGGTCCCGTTCCGCGCCAGGGCGGTCCCGGCGATGGCGTGGAGGGGCAGGAGGGCGAGCGGCATCGGCGTCCCGGTCGTCCCGTGGAAGTAGGCGAGCCCGACGGCCAGGAAGGCGGCCAGCGCCAGCGAGTGCAGGGCGTGGTTGCCGAGGGACGCCCCGAACAGCGGCGAGCCGTAGAACGCGTAGAGGCTGAGCAGGAGCAGCACGGACGCCGCGGCCGGGTCCGTGAGCACCCGCACTGCCCGGCATCCGGCAGCGGCGGCGAGCAGGGCCCCGCCCCCGCCGCGCGCCGCCTCCAGCGCCAGCCGGAGAGGCGCCCCGTGGAGCAGCAGCACCGGCGCCACCAGGCCGATCAGAACGTGCTGGACGGCATGGGCGCTGAACAGGACCATGCTGTACCGGGAGAGCCCGCCGCAGGACGCGAGAAGGACGACGAGGAGCCCGGCGGCCCAGGACAGGCTCCGCCGGCGCGGCCAGCCGCGCACCCGCGCGACGCCCGTCCCGTACAGGACGGCGCCGCCGACGACGAGCACGAGGAACAGCGGGTCGATCCACCAGTCGAGCAGGAGCGGCCCGGCCCCGGCGGGACCGGGCAGCGGGAACCCGAGCCGCAGCGCGACGACGTCCAGCGTGCCCGGCGCGACCTCCGGCGGCGGCGTGCGGGACAGGCCGGTCGCGAGCGCCATCGCCGCCGCCATCACGAGGACCTCGACGGCCCCGAGCCGCAGGAAGGGCCGCGCGCCCCTCCCGCCGCGCAGGGTGGGCAGGGTGGCGCGGCGGTGCCGCCAGCCGATCGCGCCGAGCACGGCGAACGCGGCGGCTTTCGCGACGACGAGCGCCCCGTACCGCGATCCGAGGTGGGGTCCGCCGAGCCGCACCCACGCGTTGACCGCGCCGCTGGCGCCGACGACGGCGAACGACACCAGCGCCAGCCGGCTGTAGCGCTCCGCGACGCGGGGAAGCCGGTCGCCGACCGCCGGGGCGAGGGTGACCAGGGCGACCAGGCCGCCGGTCCACAGCGCGACGCCCGCGATGTGGGCGACCAGGCTGTAGACGGCGAGGGCGTGGCCGGCGCCGCTCGCGGCATGCCCGGTGAACAGCGGCGGCAGCATCCCGGCGAGCGCGCCCGCCAGCAGGTACCCGGCCCCGCCGGCGGCGCGGGGGAGCCTCGCCGCGACCGACACGGCGGCCGTGGCGGCGAGGACGAGGAGGAGGGCCCGCCCCTGCGGCAGCTCGACGAGGAACGTTCGCATCATGTCGCCGGTGACCTTGGTGACGCCCACGCCGAACAGGTCGAGGACGGTGCACACGATCAGCGCCAGCGTGCACGCCGCCCAGGCCGCGGCGGTGAGCGACGCGGCGCGCAGGCACTTCCGCGCGGCGGGCGTGCCGGGCACGAACACGGCCGCGACCAGCAGCCATCCGACCGTCAGGACGGCGGCGGCGTTACCGCCCAGCCGCGCCGTCACCAGGCCGGTCTTGGCCAGCGCGCCCGCCTGGGAGAGCCCCGGCGCCGCGGTCCCGCTGAACGCGCCGCCGAGCCGCACGGCGAGCGCGAGGACGACCAGCGCGATCGCTCCCGCCCCGAGCGCGAGCATCGGCAGGTCCGTCCCGGCCGCTTCCCGCCGTTCCCCTTCGCGCGTCGCCGTCGCTTCCTGTGCTGCCACGAAGGCAAATACGCACGCATCAAAGCAAAAGGTTCATTAATGTATCGGCCACACCGAATTCCGGGGGAGCGAGATGAGCGCCTCAGACCAGGGCAACAGTTATCTGGACAAGGTCGTCGCGCAGCAGGCGGTGCTGGAGGACGACCTGAAGGCGCGGCGCTCTCCGCCGCCGCCCCCCGGCCCGCCGGGCGCGGTCCCGGAGCCGGGACCGCTGGCCAAGCGCGACCGCGCGCTCGGCGGCGCGGCGCCCGCCGACCGCCCCGGCCCGGGGCCGGTGGACGTGCGGATCAGCGGGTTCTGGCGGTGGAAGAACGTGCTCGTCCCGCCCAACGCGTTCGTCGTCCACACCCGGCGCGGGCGCGCCGAACCGCTGCACATCGGCCTCGGGGTGTCGTTCCGCTTCAACCCGTCCACCGACTCCTTCCTCGTGGTGCCGGGCGCGACGCAGACGATCCTGATCAACGCGTACTGCATCTGCCGGGAGCTGCAGGGCGTGCTCGTCCAGGGCTACGTGCAGTGGATCATCCAGGACTTCGGCACCGCCTACCGCAAGCTCGACTTCGGCGGCGACGACCCGCTGCGGCTGGTGAACCTCCAGCTCCGCGAGCAGGCCGAGGCGGCGATCAAGGACAAGGTCGCCACGATGGGGGTGCGCGACGTCCTCAGCGACAAGCAGCCGATCATCGAGGAGCTGACGGCCCGGCTGCGCGCGGTCGCCGAGGGCGAGGACAACAGCGACCAGGGGCTCGGCCTGCGGATCGTCACGGTGCAGATCAAGGAGGCCGTGGTCAGCTCGTCGCGGCTCTGGGAGAACCTGCAGAAGCCCTACCGGGCCGAGCAGGGGCAGATCGCGCGGCTGGCGGAGCTGGAGGCCGAGGAGGCCGTCGCGCAGCGGGAGATGGCCGCCGCGCGGATCAAGGAGACGCAGCGGCTGGAGCACGAGCGCGAGCTCGCCGAGCTGCGCGCCCGCAACGAGTCGCAGCTGTTCGACACCGAGGCGGCCGAGAAGCTGCGCCGCACCCGGCGCGAGCACGACGACACCCGCGAGTTCGCCGAGCTCCAGACCGAGACCACCCGGCACGCGCTGCGGATGGAGCGCGAGCGGCACGAGGAGGAGGCCGAGACGGGCCGGCTGCGCATCGAGCGCGACCACGAGCTGGCCCGGCTGCGCACCGAGGGCGAGCTGGCCCTCGCCGACCTGCGGGCCCGGTCGCGGCACGAGCAGGCGCTGCTCGACCTGGAGCGGGACGCCGCCCGCGCCGCGCTGGAGAACGAGCGGACGCCCGCGGCCGTCCAGGCGCGGCTCATCGCGTCGCTGCCGGAGATCATGGCGAAGCTGCCCAAGCCGGACGAGCTGCGCACCGTCACCGTCAACGGCGCCGACCAGGCCGGCGTCGCCGGCCTGGTCACGCAGCTCGCCGCCGTCATCGGCGCGCTGCGCGCCGCTACGGAAGGGCCTGGTCCGGCGGGAAGGTGACCGGGAGGGCGATGAGGGCCCGGTGGAACGGGCCCGGCCGCCATTCCAGGTGCTCCACGGGGACGGCCAGCTCCACCTCGGGCAGCCGGTCGAGGAGCTTCTCGACCGCGACGGACGCGATGAGCCGGGAGTGGCTCCTGGCGGGGCAGCTGTGCGGGCCGCCCGCGTAGGACAGGTGGGCGCGGTTGCCCCGGCGGTCGGCGATGCTCCGGGACGGGTCGGTGTTCGCCGCGGCGTAGCTGACCAGGACGGGCTGGTGGGCGGGCAGCCGGTACCCGTGGAAGTCGATGTCCTGGCGGGGGAAGGTCCCTCCGTAGTTGGCCATCGGCGGGTCGGTCCAGAGGATCTCGTCCAGCGCGTCCTCGACGGGAAGGGCGCCGCCGGACAGGTCGCCGCCGAACCGGTCGTCGGAGAGCAGCAGCAGGATGCCGTTGGCGATGAGGTTCCCCTCCGGCTGGGTGCCGGCCCCCATCAGCAGGATGACCTGGTGGATCGTCTCCAGGTCGTCGAGTCCTGCGGGGTGGCTCAGCATCCAGGACGTCACGTCCGCGCCCGGGTTGGCGCGCTTGTGCGCGATCAGCTCGCCGGCCGCCTCCCCGAGCAGCGCGTTGCCCTCCTCGGCGGAGACGGTGTCGAAGATGGCGTTCATGCCGCGCAGGAGCTTGTCGCCGATCTCGGGCGTGCAGCCGAGGAGCTCGTTGAACACCAGCAGCGGCAGCATGCGGGCGTACTGGCCGAGGATGTCGGCCTTGCCGTCGCGGCTGAACCGGTCGATGAGGGTGTCGGCGCTGCGCTCGACGTTCTCGCGCAGCGACACCGGGTCGACCCGGTCCAGGCTGTCGACGATCACCGACCGCAGGCGGGCGTGCACGGAGCCGTTGGTGAACAGCGCGTTGGGCCGCGCCATCAACATCGGCAGCACCGGGCACTCGGGGCCGACCGTCTCCTCCCACACCTCGCTGCAGCGCGGGAACGTGGCCGGGTCGCGCAGGATCTCCAGGGCGGCGTCGTAGCCGAGGACGAGCGTCGCCGGCACGCCCGGCGCCAGTTCGACGGGCGCGAGGTCGCCGTACTCGCGCATCCGGGCGTAGGCGGCCTGCGGGTTCCTGGCGAACTCCGGCCCGTACAGCGGGACGCGTTCGGGCGCGGTGCGGTCGATGGTCATGGGTGCTCCCCGT
The DNA here is from genome assembly GCF_039540335.1 of Actinomadura verrucosospora. NCBI lineage: Bacteria > Bacillati > Actinomycetota > Actinomycetes > Streptosporangiales > Thermomonosporaceae > Actinomadura > Actinomadura verrucosospora. The sequence goes on from NZ_BAABEV010000053.1 coordinate 38,527, forward strand.
CCAGGGTGAGGAGGTGGTCGACGAGGGAGATGAGCGCCTCGGTCGAGGAGACGCGGTCGCGGGCGTCGCAGCTGACGAGCGGCGTCGACGGCGTGAGGTCGAGGGCCTCGCGCACCTCGGCCTCGGGGAACCGCGGCGAGCCGTCGAAGTGGTTGACGGCGACCGCGTACGGCAGGCCCTGCTTCTCCACGATGTCCATGACGGCGAACGACTCCTGGAGGCGGGCGGTGTCCACCAGGATCAGCGCGCCGAGGGCGCCGCGCGCGAGGTCGTCCCACAGCCGGGTGAAGCGCTGCTGCCCCGGCGCCCCGAACAGGTACAGGACGAGGTCGTCGCTGAGGGTGAGGCGGCCGAAGTCCATCGCGACGGTCGTGGTCGTCTTGTCCCTGATGCCGGCGAGGTCGTCCACGGCCGCCCCGGCCTGCGTCATCCGCTCCTCGGTGCGCAGCGGGCGGATCTCCGAGAGCGTTCCGACGTAGGTGGTCTTGCCGACCGCGAAGTGCCCCACGATGAGGATCTTGACGGCGGTCCGGACGCTCTCGCGCAGGTAGGGGGTCTCAGAGGCGAGCGCGGAGTCCATCGAGCACCTCCTGAAGGAGCCGGGCCTTGGACTGCTGGGCGGAGGGCGCGGCGGCCCGGGTGGAGAGGTGCCCGCTGTCGACGAGGTCGGACAGCAGCACCTTGGTGAGCCCGACGGGCAGGCTCAGATGGCCGGAGATCTCGACCACCGACAGCGCGCCGCCGCGGCACAGCTCGACGATGCGCGTCTTCTCCGGGGACAGGCCGGTGCGCGGCAGGTCGCCGGTCGCGGTCACGAGGGTGACGAGATCGAACACGTTGCGGGTGGGGTGGGCCCGCCCGCCGGTGACGACGTGCGGGCGGACCAGGGCCCGCCTGCTGCGGCGCGGGGTCATGCGGGACGGCCGGCGCCCGGACGCGGCGGGGTGGTCAACTCCTTGCCGAGCCGCTGCACGAGTTCCTGGAGCCGGAACGAGACGGTCTCCATGTCGACGTGCTGCGTCGCCGACACCGCCAGGTAGGCGCCCGGGCCGGCGGCGACGAGGAAGACGTACCCGTCGTCGAACTCGTTCACGGTCTGCCGCCAGGTCGTGCCGGCGTCCCCGCAGAACTCGGCGGTGCTGCGGGCGAGCGACTGCAGGCCCGCCATGCCGGCGGCCTGCCGTTCCGCCTCGTCCCGGTTGATCCGCTCGGAGTGCGCCATGAGCAGCCCGTCGGCCGACAGCAGGATCGCGTAGCGGGTCTCCGGCATCCGCAGCGCGTCGTCCAGCATCCAGCCCAGCCGGTTCGTACCGTCGTCCATCGCGCCGTTCCATCCCTCGTTCATGGCCGCAGGTCCTTGCTCTCGATGCCGGGGCCCTCGCCGTCGGACGGCGTCGAAGCGCGGCCGGACCGCGTCCCGCGCTGCCAGGCGCCGAGGCCCGCGGCGGTCTCCCGGGCCGGCCTGAGCGGAGGCGGCGCCCCCGCGTCGGGCACGTCGGGCGGCTCTTGTTCTTCGGCGGGGCGTTCGGCGACCGCGACGCGGGTGCGCTTCGGCAGCCCGCCGGGGGTGGCGGAGGCGGGGGTCCAGGCGGCGGGCGCGGGGCCCTCCGCGGCCGGGCGGGACGCGGCGGCCGGGTCGGGCGCGTGCTCGCCCGGGAGGTCGGTGAGCAGCGCGGACGGCACGAACACGACCGCCCGCACGCCGCCGTAGGGGGAGCGGGTGTCGACCGACACCCGGAAGCCGTAGCGCGCGGCGAGGACGCCCGCCACCGCAAACCCGACGCGGGGCGGGTCGCCGAGCCGGTGGATGTCGACCGACGCGTCGCCGGACAGCAGGTCGGCGGCGCGCTGGAGCTCCTCGGCGTCCATCGCGACCCCGGCGTCGTCGATCATGATGGCGACGCCGTTGTGCGTGGACTGGAAGTTGACCTCGACGGTGGTGTCGGGGCGCGAGTGCCGCGCCGCGTTGTCCAGCAGCTCGGCCAGCGTCAGCACGATCGGCTCCACGGCCCGGCTGGTCACCGCGGTGTTCACCGGCCCCTGCATGTTGACCCGCAGGTAGTCGCGAATGCGGGAGGTGGCGCCGCGCACCACGTCGCTCATCGACGACGCCGAGCGCTGCTGGCCCGGCCACGACCCGCACAGCACCGCGGTGGCCTGGGCGCGCCGCCCGAGCTGGGCGTTCATGTGGTCGACGCGGAGCAGGCCCTCCAGCACGTCCGGGTCGTCGTGGCGCTCCTGCATGTCGGAGATGGCGAGCTGCTGCTCGTTGGCGAGGCTCTGCACGGCGCGCATCATCGCCCGCAGCGTCGACTTGGCCGACAGGTCGGCCCGCTCCCGGACGCGTGCGGCGGACCCGGCGAACAGCTCGGTGACGGTCCGCAGCGCCTGCCCGTAGGCGGGCGCCTCGCGGTCGAGGTCGTGCAGCGGGCCGGTGACGCGCACGCCGGGGTTGTGCAGGGACTCCATGAGCTCGGGCAGCCGGACGTCCGCGAGGTGCCGCAGCTCCCTCTCGCGCAGGTCGAGCCCGCGGGCCAGGGCGGCGTTCTGCGCGCGGAGGCCGGCCGTCTCCCGCCGCTGGCGCACCAGCAGGGCTGCGGCCGCGATGCCGGCGCCCGCCACGACGACGAGCGCCGCCGCCAACAGGAATTGCTCCATCAGATCCTCGGTGCAGAAGTCTTCGGGCGAGGTGGGGCCCGGTCCGGTGTCGGCGACACCCGGCGGACCGCCTCATGGCTGGTGGGGGCGGCGCGGATACGCCGCAGTTTCGGCACCGTAGGACGGGTGCGCGGGGCCGCGCTTGTGCTCGCGCGCAGAGAACTTGCCGCCGGGCGCATCGCAAGATCACCCATCGTCCGAATCACGTTACTTTCCGATGGATTCGGCTGTTTCGCAGGTGACGGCGGTACTACGCTCGCCCGAAGGTGATCTAGAGCGGCGGAGGGGCCCGGGGTGGACGATGCGCTCGGCGGGGCGAACGGCGCCGAGTACCGGCTCGTGCTGCACCTGTCGGACCGGGCGGAGTACGACCGCGCCCCCGGGCAGGCGCGCCGCGACCGCGGCTACCGGTTCCTGCTCCCGCTGGACGGCGAGATGCTCATGGTGCAGGACGGCCGCGAGGCGCGGCTGCGCCCGGGGACCGGTGGCCTCATCGCGCCCGCGGCGCCGTTCCGGGTCGTCCAGCCGCGCCCGGCCCGCGCGCTCGTCATGACCATCCCGGCCCGCGAGATGGACGGCCGGCTGGGCGGCCCCGTCCTCCCGGCGACCGGCCTCGACCTGTCCGCCGGCCTCGGCCGCGTCGTCGCCGACATGGTGCGGGCCGTCGGCGAGGAGCGCCGCAGCCTCACCGCGCCGCAGTTCGACGCCGCCTGCGAACGGATCACCGAGCTGCTGTGCCTGCTGCTGGCCGGGGACGAGCGCCCGCCCGCGCCCGGCCACCTCGCCGAGGTGGAGGCGGTCGTGCGCCGCTACGTCCGCGAGCACGCCACCGACCCCGGGCTCACCGGCGCCGCGATGGCGCAGGACCTCGGCTGGTCGCTGCGGCAGGTGCAGCTCGCCCTGCAGCGCGCCGGGACCACGCCCCGCGAGCTGATCCGCGAGGAGCGGCTCCGGCTCGTCCGCGACCGGCTCCGCAACCCCCTCGACCGGGACGTCACCATCACCGACCTCGCGCACGCCACCGGGTTCTCCTCGGCCAGCGCGCTCAGCCACGCGTTCCGGCAGCGCTTCGGGGTCAGCCCGCGGGAACTGCGCCGGCACGGCGCCGCCCGCTGACGGGCACGGATTTCCAGCCGGCCCGGACCGCTCCCGGGTTACGATGCGGCTGAGATCACCGGACGGGGCGGAGAGACCTCAGGAGCGCGCCCGTGGACCTCGGCCCCCACCACCTCAGGATGATCGAGGCGATCGCCGCGACCGGCAGCATCAGCAAGGCCGCCGCCCGGCTCGGCCTCACCCAGCCCGCCGTCAGCACCATGCTGCGCCGGGTCGAGGGCCACCTCGGCGTGCAGCTGTTCGTCCGCTCCCCGGAGGGCGTCACGCCGACGCCGGTCGGCGCCGAGGTCGCCACCCGCGCCCGGGCCGCGCTGGCCGGCATCGACGACCTGAACGCCGCGCTCGCCCACCGGGTCAGCGAACCCGCCGCCGCGCCGCTGCTGCGGATCGGGGTGCAGGCGTGCCCGGTGCTCACCCGGCTCGGCGACCATCTCGGCTCGCTCTCCCCGGAGTCGCGGCTGCACCTGCGCGTGGATCCCGGGGGCGGGCGCATCCCCGCGCTCCTCGCCTCCGGCACCCTCGACATTGGGCTGTTCCAGGAGCCCGTCGACCGTCCGCCGCGGCCGCGCGGCGGCCTGGAGCGGCTGGTGCTCGTCGAGCGCGAGCCGGCGCTCGTCGGGATGTCCTGCTCCAGCCCCCTCGCCGCCGGCGCGACCGTCGACCTGGCCGACCTGGCCGACCACGACTGGATCGACGATCCGCTCGACGACGGCCCCTGGCCCGCCTACCTGCGCGGCGTGTGCGCCGAGGCGGGGTTCCGGCCGCGGGTCAGGTACTGGGCGACGGACTGGCAGATCTCGGCGTCGCTCATCCGGTCCGGGCGCGCCGTCGGCATCTACCAGCCGACCGCGGCCCCCCGCGCGGGGGTCGCGTTCCGCCGGATCACGGGCGACCCGCTCGGCCAGCGGGTCGTCCTGATGTGGCGGCCCGGGGCCGGGCGGGCGGCGGCCCGGCTGCGCGACGTGTTCGACGCCGTCTACCTGGACCTCGTCCGAGCCCAGCGCGCCTACGGCGACTGGTGGGACGAGCATCCCGAGGCGCACCCGGCGCTGCCCGTCCCCGCCGGCCCGGTGGAGGGCGCGGGGACGGGCGCCGGTGCGGGGCCCGGGGAGGGGGGCGGTTCCGGGGACCCGCGGGAGGGCGGCTAGCAGCCGCCCTGGCGGCGGCGCCGCGCGAGGGCGACGCCCGCGGCGGTCACCGCACCGCCCGCGCCCAGCGCCAGCAGGGCGGGCGCCGGGCCCCCGTCCGGCGCCGGATCGCTGACGCCGGTCGCGGGCGAGAAGCCGCCGAACTTCCCGGAGCGCTGGTAGGCGCTGCCCGGGAGCTTGTCGGCGTACCGGGAGCGCACGAGCCTCCGGTACGCCGCCACCGTGACGCCGGACCTGCCGACCGACGACGCGGCGGTGCCGTTGAGCGCGGTGACCCGGCCGTCCTTCAGCCGGTACCACGCGTGGATCTGCGGCTCGGTGAACACCGTGCCGCCCCGCGCCCGCGCCGGGTAGACCGCCTCCTCCGACCCGGAGATGACGTTCATGACCTGCCAGCCCGCGCCGGACCTGGTCAGCCACACCGTCGCGTGCTGCCCGGTGGCCGACGCCGCGCCGACCGCCATGTAGGCGAAGGTCGCCACGGGAGCGCCGCCGTCGCCCTTCACGAAGGCGGGGTTCAGCGAGTAGACGCGCTGGACGGCTCCTTCGAGGCGCGGGGCCTTGGCCTGCGCCTCGGCCTTGGGCACGGCCTGGTTCACCAGCCGCCCGCGCCGGTGCTGGTCGAGGTGGACGAAGAACGCGCCGAGCCTCTGCTGCGCGGCGGGGGACGCGGCGGCCCTCGCCGCGGCGGCCTCGTCGGAGGACGGCCCGGCGGCCTGCGCGGCGGTGCCGCCCAGCAGGACCGTCCCGCCGATCAGGGCTCCGGTCGCGAGTCTCGCGGTCGTGCGCATGTCAGCCTCCGATCCTGGACAGGGCCTGGCCCCAGCGGAACTGGTAGTTGCTGACGTAGCTGCTGTACGCCATCTCCCCGTACCGGGGACTGGAGGGCCACGGGTCGCCGTAGGAGACCGTCTGGCCGGAGTAGCCGTAGATGACCTGGGCGTGGCCGCCGCCGGCCGTCCAGTAGATGCCGGTGAGGATCGGCCGCTGCCCGTTGATCTCGGTCGTGACCGCCTGGTACGACAGGGGGCCGCTGACCTGGCCGGGGGACACGCCGAGCGCCTGGAACGCGCGCTGGTCGTACTCCAGGTAGCCGGCCTGGTTCGGGCAGGCGCTGCCGCGCGGGTAGCCGCGTCCGAGCGCGCAGAAGTCGTTCTGGCTGACGTTGCCCTTGCCGAAGAACTTGGCGATCGTCAGGCCGCTGGCGACCCAGCACCACTGGTCCTGCTGCTGCACCTGCTGCGTGATCGGCAGATTCTGGGCCGAGGCGACGCCGGTGGACGCCGCGAGGGCGGCGGCCGCCCCGGCGAGTCCGGCCGCGAGCCGCCGGCGCGCCCGGGCGGGTCGGGTACGCGTTCTCATGCACTTCCGCCTTTTCTCCCGGCGAGGGCCGCACCGCCTCTCGCGAGGGAGCCGAGCGATTCCCGTCCGGCGCCGGGGGAGTGTCCGGGCGGGGAGGCCGCGAGAGGCCGAATGAACGCGATAAAAGTCTCATTCGCGGTCTTGGCCCGGTAATGCCAGCAGGACATAACAAAGCGGAATAACCCCGGTGAACTCGGCTTTTCTCCCCGAAGGCGGCCCGCGCCTAGGCGCGGGCGGCGAGCGGGCCGGGGCGGTGCTCCGGCTCCGGCTCCGGCTCCGGATCCGCGGACGGGAGGGCGACGGTGACGGTGAGGCCGCCTTCCCGGCGGGGCACGGCGGTCACGGTGCCGTTGTGGGCGCGGACGATGGACTGGACGATGGAGAGGCCGAGACCGGCCCCCTTGGCGGTGACGAGGCGGTCGGCGTCGAGCCGGCGGAAGGGCTCGAAGAGCGCGGGGATCTCGTAGGGCGGGACGGCGGGGCCGGAGTTGGCGACCTCCAGGACGGCGCGGCCGTTCTCGGTCCGGCAGGAGACGGAGACCCACCCGGAGTCGGTGTTGTGGCGCAGGCCGTTCTCCAGCAGGTTCTGCACGACGCGTTCCAGCAGCAGGGCGTCGCCCGCCGTCATGGCCTCGGCGGCGTCGGTCTCGACGGCGATGCCGGAGCCGTCGGCCTCCAGCGCCGTCTGGGCGGCGACGTGGGCGACGACGTCCGCCAGGTCCACCGGCGCCCGGTTGGTGATCTCGTTCTCGGACCGGGCCAGCAGCAGCAGGCCGGTGATGAGGCGCTCGTGCCGCGCGTTGATCTGCAGGAGGGTCTCGCCGAGCTGCCGGACGTCCGGGGACGCCGACTCGCGGTGCATCGCCACCTCGACCAGCGCGCGGCCGAGGGTGAGCGGGGTGCGCAGCTCGTGGGAGGCGTTCGCGACGAAGCGGCGCTGGCCGTCGAAGGAGCGGTCGAGGCGGTCGACCATCGCGTCGAAGGTGTCGGCGAGCTCCTTGACCTCGTCGTGGGGGCCCCGCAGCGCGATGCGCTCGTGCAGGCCGCGGTCGGCGGCGGGGGAGCCGGCGATGCGGCGGGCGGTCTCGGTGACGCGGTGCAGCGGGGACAGCGCCCGGCCCGCGATGAGCCAGCCGAAGCCCGCCGCGGCGCCCCCGACCACCAGCAGCGCGATCGACCCCTGGGTGACCAGGGAGGTGACGGCGGCGTCGTGCAGTTCTTCGCGCCGATCGCGCATCCAGCGGTCGGCGTCGGCCATCGCCCTCGCCTCCTGCGACGCCTGCTGCGCGCTCCCGGCCGGCGGGGCGGTGCCGGGCGCCGGGTTCACCCGGGTCGCCAGCACCTTCGTACTGGACCGCGACAGCTGCTGGTCGAACAGGGCGTAGGTCGCGCCGAGCAGCACCACCCCGGCGACGAGGAACAGGCCGCCGTAGGTGAGGGTGAGCCGGGCGCGCAGTGACAGCCTCATGGGATCCGGTACCCCGCTCCCTTGACGGTCTCGACGACGGGCGGGTCGGCGAGCTTGCGGCGCAGCTTGAGGACGGTCAGGCGGACGGCGCCGGTGAACGGGTCGGCGTGCTCGTCCCACGCCTTCTCCAGGAGCTGCTCGGAGGACACGACGGCGCCCTCGGCGCGCAGCAGCTCGGCCAGGACGGCGAACTCCTTGCGGGCGAGCGGCACGTAGCGCCCGTCCCGGAACACCTCGCGGCGCGCCGGGTCCAGGGTGATGCCGGCGCGGTGCAGCGCCGGCGGCGCGGCCGGGCGGCAGCGGCGGCCGAGCGCGTGGACGCGGGCGGCGAGCTCGGGGAACGCGAACGGCTTGGTCAGGTAGTCGTCGGCGCCGAGGCCGAGCCCGGCGACGCGGTCGGTGACCTCCGCGGCGGCGGTGAGCATCAGGACCCGGGCCGCGCCCCCGCCCCGGACGATCTCGCGGCACACGTCGTCGCCGTGGACGAGGGGCAGGTCGCGGTCCAGCACGACCACGTCGTAGTCGTTGACGGTGAGCCGCTCCAGGGCGGCCGCGCCGTCGTGGGCCAGGTCGACGGCGTGCGCGTCGTCGCGCAGCCATTCGGCGATCGCGTCGGCCAGGAGCCGCTCGTCCTCTGCCACCAGCACTCTCATGAAGCCTCCTCAGAACGCCGATGGTGCCGGAAGACGTGTTTCGTTTCCGTTAGCGGCCGCCTCCCGGCGAGAACGCGGGAAGGCGGAAACACGGGGGAAACGCTCCTCCGGGTTGCATCGCTCCTCGCCGGCCGGAACCGCTCCGGCCGGGAGTGAGGAGGAGACATGCGACTGCGGATCCTGGCGATGGTGCCGCTCGCGCTGGCGCTGACCCTGACCGGGTGCGGCTCTGACGGCAAGGGCGACGGCGTGGCCTCGGCGAACGGGGGCGCGAAGCAGGGCGGAGCGAAGCAGGGCGGCGAGCAACTCGCCCCGGAGGAGCGCGGCGTCAAGTTCGCCCAGTGCATGCGCGAGCACGGCGTCGACATGGAGGACCCGAAGCCCGGCGGAGGCATCCGGATCCAGAACAAGGGCGACAAGGGCGCCATGGACAAGGCCATGGAGGCGTGCCGGCAGTACAACCCCATGGCCGACCGCACCGGCGCGCCCGATCCGAAGATGCAGGAGCGGGCGCGCGAGTTCGCCGCGTGCATGCGCAAGAACGGCGTGGAGAAGTTCCCGGACCCCGACCCGAACCAGCCCGGCATCCGGATCGACAAGAACACGGTCGGCGACGACCCGGATCTGGAGACGGCGCAGCAGGCGTGCGACAAGGTCCTGCAGGGCGGCGGGAAGTGACGGGGGAGACGGTCGCGGAACGCGCGCCGGCCGAGCCCGCGGGCCGCCGCGCCCGCCGCCGCGGGCCCCGCCTGAAGATCGCTCTGGCCGTCGCCGCCGTCGTCGCGGCGGGCGGCGCCGCCACCGTCGCCGCGCTCGCCGCGGGCGGGGACCGGGAGGGAGGACGGGCCGCGGCCCTGCCGCCCGGCACCGCGAAGGTGGCCCGGGAGACGCTCAGCGACACCCAGACCGAGGACGGGCGGCTCGGCTACGGCCCGACCCTGACCGCGACGAGCCAGGCCAGGGGCACGATCACCTGGCTGCCCGAGAGCGGGGACGAGGTCACCCGCGGCCATCGGCTGTACGAGCTCGACGGCGACCCCGTCGTGCTGATGTACGGGCCCAAGCCGTCCTACCGGCCGCTGCGGGTCGGCACCGAGGGCTCCGACGTGAAGCGGTTCGAGCGGAACCTCAGCGCGCTCGGCTACGGCGGCTTCACCGTGGACGACGAGTACACCTCGGGCACGGCCGAGGCCGTCCGGGAATGGCAGGAGGACATCGGCGCGCCGGAGACCGGGACCGTCGAGGTCGGGCGGGTCGCCTACGCGGAGGGGCCCGTCCGGGTCGAGACCGTCGCGGCGAACCCGGGCGAGCCCGCCGCGCCCGGCAAGAAGATCCTCGGCTACACCGGGACCGCGCAGGCCGTCACGGTCGAGCTGGACACCGCCGACCAGCGGCTGGCGAAGAAGGGCGCGCGGGTCGAGGTGACCCTGCCGGAGGGCCGGCCGGTCGCGGCCGAGATCGACGAGGTCACCACCGTGATCGAGCCGGGCGGGCAGGGCGAGGACCCGGAGACGAAGGTGGAGGTCACGATCTGGCTCGACTCCGCCGCGGCCAGGAAGGCCGCGGCCCGGTACGCGCTCGCCTCCGCCGACGTCCGGTTCACCGCGGGCAGGCGCGAGAACGTGCTGACGGTGCCGGTGTCCGCGCTGGTCGCGCTGCGGGAGGGCGGCTTCGGCGTGGAGGTCGTCAAGGGCGGGACGTCGTCCTATGTCCCGGTCGAGACGGGGCTGTTCGCCGACGGGAAGGTCGAGGTCTCCGGACCGGGGATCGCCGAGGGCGTGCTCGTGGGGGTGCCGAAATGATCACACTGCGGGACGTGAGGAAGTCCTACCCGGGCGGCGTGCACGCGCTCGCCGGGGTGTCGCTGCACGTCGGCGCGGGCGAGCTGGTCGCGATCGTCGGCCCCTCCGGGTCGGGCAAGACGACCATGCTCAACATGCTCGGCACCCTGGACCGCCCCACCTCGGGCGAGATCAGCGTCGACGGCCACGACGTGGGGCGGCTCCCGGACGCGCGGCTGTCGGCGCTGCGCGCGAGCCGCATCGGGTTCGTCTTCCAGCACTTCCACCTGGCCGCCGGGACCCGGGCGATCGACAACGTCGCGGACGGCCTGCTGTACACCGGGCTGCGCCCGGCGGCGCGGCGCCGGCGGGCGGCGGCGGCGCTGGAGCGGGTCGGGCTCGGCCACCGGCTGGAGCACGAGCCGCACGAGCTGTCCGGCGGGGAGCGGCAGCGGGTCGCGATCGCGAGGGCGGTCGCCGGGGAGCCCGCGCTGCTGCTCGCGGACGAGCCGACCGGCGCGCTGGACTCGGCGTCCGGCGAGGGGGTGATGGCGCTGCTGCGCGAGCTGCACGCCGCGGGCACCACCGTCGTGCTCATCACGCACGACCGGGAGATCGCGGCGGCCCTGCCCCGCCGCGTCCGGATGCGCGACGGCCTGGTGGTGGAGGACTCCGGGGTCGAGGACGCCGTGGTGGAGGACGCCGTGGTGGAGGACGCCGCCGCGGTGGACGGCCCGGCGGGGGCGGCGCGATGACGGCCGGGACGCTGCGCCCGGCGCGGCTGTGGCCGGGCGACGTGCTCAGGGTCGGCGCGGTGGGCCTGCGGACCCGGCCCTTGCGGGCGTTCCTGTCCGCGCTCGGCATCGCGATCGGGATCGCCGCGATGGTCGCGGTCGTCGGGGTGTCCTCCTCGTCCCGCGCCGACCTCGACCGGGCGCTCGCGGCGCTCGGCACCAACCTGCTGACCGTCTCGCCCGGCAACACCCTGACCGGAGAGAAGGCGGAGCTGCCGCTGGAGTCGGAGGCCATGGTGGCCCGGATCGCCCCGGTCCGGGAGGTGTCGGCGACCGGTCTGCTGGACGGCGCGAAGGTCTACCGGACGGGCAGGATCCCGGAGGCGGAGACCAACGGGATCTCGGCGTACGCGGCCCGCGCCGACCTGCGCGCCGCGACGGGGGCGAAACTGCGCGGCGGCGTGTGGCTGAACGCCGCGACCGGCGGCTTTCCCGCGACGGTCCTCGGCTCGACCGCCGCGCGGCGCCTCGGGATCGGGCACGCGGCCCCGGACGTCCAGGTGCTGATCGGCGGCCGCTGGTTCACCGTGATCGGCATCCTGGAGCCGGTGGTGCTGGCCCCCGAGCTGGACAGCGCCGCGCTGGTCGGCTGGCCGGCGGCGCGGTCCCGGCTCGGCTTCGACGGCCATCCGACGACGATCTACACCCGGTCGGCGGAGGCGAGCGTCGAGGACGTCCGGGACGTGCTGGCCGCGACCGCCGACCCGGAGGCGCCGAACGAGGTGGAGGTGTCGCGGCCGTCGGACGCGCTGGCGGCCAGGAAGGCGGCGGGGGAGGCGTTCACCGGGCTGCTGCTCGGCCTCGGCGCGGTCGCGCTGCTGGTCGGCGGCGTGGGGGTCGCCAACACCATGGTCATCTCGGTGCTGGAGCGCCGGTCGGAGATCGGGCTGCGCCGCTCCCTCGGCGCGACCCGCGGCCAGATCCGCACGCAGTTCCTCGCCGAGTCGCTGCTGCTGTCGGCGCTCGGCGGCGCCGGCGGGGCGGCCGTCGGCGCGCTGGTCACCGCCGGCTACGCCGTCTCCCAGGGGTGGCCGGTGGTGATCCCCGCGTGGGCGGTGCTCGGCGGGGTCGCCGCGACCCTGCTCATCGGCGCGGTCGCCGGCCTGTACCCGGCGATCCGGGCGTCCCGCCTCAGCCCCACCGAGGCGCTCGCCGCCACCTGACCGGGACATACATGCATGGACCGGACGTGACGGGTGAGATCTCAGCCATGGCTTCCACGGAGACCGAGCCCGTCACGGTCGTGTTCACCTGGGACGTCAAGCCGGGCCGGGAGCGCGACTTCGAGGAGTGGGCGGAGGGGCTCCACGAGGTCGCGACCCGGTACTCCGGCCACCAGGGCGCCACCTGGCTGCGCGCGGAGGGGTCGCGGCACCGGTACTACACGGTCGTGAACTTCGCCGACCAGAAGAGTCTCGACCGGTGGCTGCACTCCGGCGAGCGCGCGGAGTGGATCGAGCGGGTCAGCGGGATCGCCGACGAGCACCGGCAGGACACCACCGGGCTGGAGACGTGGTTCAACTTGCCGGGCGAGTCCGTCCCGCCGCCCTCCAAACTCAAGATGATCGTGGTCACCTTCTGCGCGGTGTACCCGCTCAGCCTGCTGCTGCAGGCGTTCGTCACGCCGCTGACCCAGTCGTGGCCGCTGCCGGTGCGGGCGCTGACGTTCCCCGTCATCGTGATCCCGCTGCTCACCCTGCTCGTGATGCCCGGGCTCAGCCGGGTGTTCCGGCGCTGGCTCTACCCGATCGGGCGGAGGCACCGGCCGGCGAGGCCCGGCCGGTGATCACGCCAGGAGCTCCCGCAACTCCCGGACGGCCTCGCGGAGCCGGTCGGCGAACTCCCGCATCGCGCCCGCCACCGGCCGCGGAGTGCTCAGGTAGACGTTGAACCGGTCGGGGAGCAGGACGTAGGCGACGCCGATGCACTGCTCGCTCGTCGACCCGAACCCGAAGTACCGGATGTTGACCGACGGCGCCGAGCTGGTGCTCAGGTAGTCGTCCCGCATGACGAGCCACCCCGGGGACTCGAACAGCGGGAGCGGCTCGGTGACGCCCAGCTCGGCGCCGCGCCGCTTCTGGACGAGCTGGAGCTCCCAGAGGTGCTGCTCGGGCGCCTGCCCCGCCTGGCACTCCCTGGCCCGCCGGACGTGGGCGTCGGCGGCGGCGCGGAACGCGTCCCGGCGCGGTCCGGGCCCGGCGGCCGGGTCGTCCATGGCCTCGACGAAGCGGAGCACCTCGGGGGTGACGACCCGCATCGCCTCGGTCCGCCCGTTCCGGTACTGGCGGGTGGCGATCGACTCGTAGGTGGCGCCGACGCGGCCCTTGGCGCGCTTGTGGGCGAGCTGGTAGGCCATCTGGACGAACGCGTCCGGTGACATCTTCAGCTGCTTGATGCTTTCGGTGCCGAAGTCGTCGAACGGCACGGTCGCGGTGGCCGTGGCCGCCCCGTAGGCGGCGAACGCCGCCGCGGCGTCGCCGATGTCGCGCCGCAGGGCGTCGTCGAGGGTGAACTCGATCGCCCGGACGGCCGGGAGCCCCTGCGACCGGGCGCCCGACCGGTGCGACAGCTTCTCCGGGGATTCGCCCAGCAGCGCGTCGACGAAGCTGAGGATCGTGGTGCCGTCCAGGCCGCAGTGCTCCACGTTGATGCCCGCGGTGCCGTCCCCGAACACGACGAAGGAGACGGCCTTGTCGAACCAGCGGTTGGCGCTGTCGCCGTGGAGCAGGTGGTCGCAGGCGTCGAGGGTGCTCGCGGGGACGAAGTCCTCCAGGCACACGCAGAACAGCGCGGTCTCGACGTCGTCGAGCGCCTCGGCGTTGCCGAGGGCCAGCAGCGCCTCGCGGCTCGCCGCCCACTCGGCGCGGGCCTTGGTGGTGAGGTGCCCGGCGGACGGCTCCGGCGCGGCCTCCGCCCTCATGACGGCGGCCAGTCCCGCCCGCAGCTCCTCCAGCGTGTGGGGGCGGCCGTCGGGCCCCAGCACGTCCATCCGGATCATGTTGCCGCGGAAGAGCACGACGATGTGGCGGGCGTCCGAGGGGCCGGGCCACTCGGCGGTGTAGGGGGCGCGGACGGTGTCCTGCTCGGCGCCGGGGATGCGGGTGGTGGAGAACAGGTACCGGTTCTGCGCCATCGACAGCGGCCGGCCGCGCTGCACGACGGGCGGGATCTCCTCGCGGTCGAGCCGCAGCTTGTAGTCCAGCGCTCCGGCGACGAGACCGGCCGCGCGCTCGACCTGCCCCTCCGGCGACTCCTTGAACAGGAAGAAGAAGTTGGCGTTCAGCGCGATCCGGTCGCGGCGGCCGAGGTACCGGTAGGGCCAGAAGGTGTCCAGCCAGCTGTCCACCCCCTCGCTCGCGTCGTAGCGCTCCAGCGCGGCGTGCAGCGTGCGGCCCGGCCCGCCCGGGCGGGCGAACGAGGCCAGCGCCGCCTCCGTCCGGGCCCGCTCCTCCGCGGTCAGCAGCGGCCCGCACCATTCGAGGAACCGCTCGCAGGTCTCGTCGAGCGTGGGCAGCGGCACCCGCGGCAGGCGCTCCTCGTTGCCGAAGGTGCGGGACGAGAGTTCATCGCCGGCGTTCACATCGATCCTCTTGTTCTGTCGTCAGGACGGGAGACGTAGAGCTGCGCGTAGAACCAGCCGCCGGTCTCCAGGCCGCTCGGGTCGGCGCCGACGTCGGCGAGGCGGTCCAGGACGAGCGCCTGCTCCTGCGGCGTCGCGAACCGCCGCTGGCGGAACAGGCCGTCGTGGCGGACCGTCGTGTACCCGGCGGCCGCGAGCGCGTCGGCGACCGGGTCGAACGGGAACATGCGCAGCACGAAGTGCGCCATCCAGGGCCGGTGCTCCCCGTGCGCCTCGACGACGCGGGTGATGGTGCGCTCGGTGACGTATCCGAGGCACCCCGTCGAGATGACCACGTCCGTCCCGGCGAGCTGGGCGCGCTGCTCGGGGGTCGGCTCGTCGTTCTCCAGATCCGCGTGGACGGCGCCGTCGAGGAAACCGGCTTCGAGCGCGTAGGAAAGGGCGCTGTCGGAGGCGTCCAGGCCGAGGAAGCGCAGCCGGCTCGTCGTTTCACGGGAACGGACCAACTCCCGGTCTCGGGCCAGCAGCCTGGCACGGGTGTATCCGAGGGCGTCGGGACCGCCGTAGCGATCGTACAGGTCAGCCATCGTCACGCCGTATTTCAGCAGGGCCGCATTGATGCCGTAGGAACAGCCGATATCGAGAACGGTCGGAACCGGGACACTGCGCGCCTCCCGGTATTCGGCGATGAGCCGCTGGAAGTGCGGTTTGGCCAGTTCCGGGATGTCGTAATGGAGTTCGCGCAGCGTGCCGAAGTAGGCGCGGGGATCGGGGCTGGTGTAGATGTGGTCGAGCGAGATCTTCCCTGTGGCGTCCGTGCGCACGGGCGGGTGCCTCCTAGTCCAGCAGCCGGTCGACCCGGACGGCGCGCCCCTCCGCCGCCAGGTGCTCGGGCAGGACGCGGCCGAAGAGCTGCCTCGTGCGCGCGACGCTGCCGATGACCCCCGGGCGCTCGCTGTAGGCGAGGATCGCCGTGTGCCGCGCCGTGTCCCCCCGGACCGCGGCGACCCGGTGCAGCGAGTACCGTCCCTTGAACAACTGCAGGTCACCCGGGCGAAGCGTGAGCCGCCGGACGAGGTCGCCGCCGCGGCCGGTCAGCACGCGGCGCACGTCGCCGAAGTTCTCCGCCTCCGCCGACCTGATGTTCGGGCAGTACTCGAAGACGCCCCCGTCCTCGGGTTCCCGCGTCAGCAGGCTGACCGTGAACTCGTTGGTGTCGAAGTGCCAGGGATGCTCCATTCCCGGGTTGACGACGTTGAGGACGAGCCCCGACAGCGGATCGGCCAGCTCGTGCACCCGGGGCAGCCCGAAGCAGGCCGCCACGAACCGCTGGAAGAGCCCGTTCGCGTAGAGCCGGTGGACGAGGAAGTCCGCGGGGATGTGGTCGCGGGCGACGAACGCGTTGCCCCGCTCGACGGTGAGGCGTCCCGGATGGTCCACCGGCAAAGGCGTGCTCACATCGATGTTGTAGGCGTTCACCGTTTCGACGTCGTAATGCGCGTGCGGCGCGATCGCCTCGCATTCCGCGCGCAGCGCGTCCAGCAATGCCGGGCGAATGAAGTCGGGCAGCACGCAGCAGCCCGTTTTCCTCAGTTCGGCCCTGGTCCGGGAAACGAGAACGTCCCAGCCGGCGCCTCCCGGCGCGGCCAGCGGATAGCGCTCCGTGTCGACGACCCCTGCGAGAGCCTCCGCTGCGCCCATGAAGATCCTTTCGCGGTCGGCGAACCCCAACGGGTTGTAGCACATTCCTTCCGTGAATTCCCGGCCGCGCTTTTCCTCCGCGCTTTGTCATGGAATGATAAGCGCGGCCCGTGACCTGTGGCTTCGGAGGCCTCCGGGCCGGGGGTCGCGCGGCGGGCGGTGTGTCCCATCTCACCGGCCGTCCCCGGAGGCCCTGCCCGGCCCCCGGACGCGGCGGTCGTGCGGACTTTCCGCGAACCTTTCCTCACGCGGTGGCGTCACCGTCCTGTGAAGCATGATCTGAAGAGCGGCGGGAGCGCGGGATGGACTGGCGGCTGACGGGGTTCACTGAGGAGCGCGAACTCGGACGGGGCGCGCAGGGACGGGTCGTCCTGGCCCGCCACACGGCGTCCGGGACTCCGGTTGCGATCAAGTACCTGGTCGGCGGGGATCCCGGCGCGGTCGGCGCGCTGCGGTCCGAGGCGCAGATGCTGGGGCGCCTGACGAGCCCGTACGTGGCGCGCCTCTACCAGTTCGTGGAGGGCGAGCACGGCGCGGCGATCGTGATGGAGGCGGTGAACGGCGCGTCCCTGAAGGAGGTGCTGCGCGAGCACGGGGCCCTCGCCCCGGAGGCGGCGCTGCTCGTGCTGAAGGGCTCGCTGCTCGGGCTCGCGGCCGCCCACGCCGTCGGCGTCGTGCACCGCGACTACAAGCCGGCGAACGTCGTGGTGCGGGGCGACGGCCTCAGCAAGCTCGTGGACTT
Source organism: Actinomadura verrucosospora (assembly GCF_039540335.1). Lineage (NCBI taxonomy): Bacteria > Bacillati > Actinomycetota > Actinomycetes > Streptosporangiales > Thermomonosporaceae > Actinomadura > Actinomadura verrucosospora. The sequence goes on from NZ_BAABEV010000053.1 coordinate 55,530, forward strand.
CGGCATCGCCGTCCTGGCGGGCGGCAGCTCGATGTCGGGGACGCCGGTCTACATGGCGCCGGAGCAGTGGCGCGGCGAACCCGCCAGCCCCGCCACCGACGTGTACGCCGCGACGTGCGTGTTCGTGGAGTGCGTCACCGGGCGGCGCCCCTTCGCGACGGCCGAGCGGGCGGCCCTGATGAACCAGCACCTCACCGCGCAGGTCGACGTGCGGGAGGTGCCCGAGCCGCTGCGCCGGCTCGTCCTGGAGGGGATGGCCAAGGACCCGGGGCAGCGGCCGCCGGGCGCGGCGGAGTTCGTCACGCGGCTGGAGTCCGTCGCGATCGCCGCGTACGGGAGCGACTGGGAGCAGCGGGGCATGCGCGCCCTGGCCGCCGCCGCCGTCGCGCTGGTCGCGCTGTTCCCGCTCGGCGCCCTCGCCGTCGTGGCGTAGGGCGTCTATGGGGCGCGACCAGCGGCTCGCGGCGCTGGTCTCGGCGTAC
>NZ_BAABEV010000054.1:0-53792 GCF_039540335.1 Actinomadura verrucosospora
CCGGTACCGGATCGTGGCGAGGTCGGTGGTGGAGTAGTTGTAGCCGCCGTCGCTCTCGGCGACCGCCACCGGCTCGGCGCGACGCGTCGAGGGCGCGCCCGCCGAACCGCCGCGCGAGGCCGTCCCGTCCGGGACGGTGACGGGCGGGCTGCGCGCCTGCTACGTCTGCAAGGCGCACTTCCGGGAGGCGGACGCGTTCTACCACCGCCTCTGCCCGCCGTGCGCGCGGGAGCACCGGCGGCACCGGAACGCGCGGGCCGACCTGGCGGGACGCCGCGCCATCGTCACGGGCGGGCGGGTCAAGGCCGGGTTCGAGCTCGTGCTGAAGCTGCTGCGGGACGGCGCCGCCGTGACCGCCCTGACCCGGTTCCCCGCCGACGCGCGCCGCCGCTTCGCCGAGGTCGCCGACCGGGACGACTGGCGCGACCGCCTCACGGTCGTCGGCATGGACCTGCGGGACCTCCCGTCCCTCGTGCGGTGGTGCGACGCGCTCGTCGAGACCGGCGAGCCGCTCGACATCCTCGTGAACCTCGCGGCGCAGACGCTGCGGCATCCGCCGGAGTCGTACGCCGAACTGCTGGCGGGCGAGGAGCTCGCGGCGCTGCCCGCGCCCGCCGCGCTTCCCGTCCCTCTGGCGGCCGGAGCGGTCGACGTCGCGGGCCTGCTCCCCGACCCGTCCCCCGTCAACTCCTGGACCCGGCTGGTGCACGAGGTCGACCCGGTCGAGCTGCTGGAGGTGCAGCTCATCAACGTCACGGCGCCGTTCGTCCTGCTGGGGCGGCTGCGTCCCCTCCTGGAGCTCTCGCGGCATCCGCGGCGGTACGTGGTGAACGTCTCGGCCGTCGAGGGGCAGTTCGACCGCGTGTACAAGGGCGCCGAGCATCCGCACACCAACATGGCGAAGGCCGCGCTGAACATGCTGACGCGCACGACCGCGTCCGAGCTGGCCGAGCACGGCGTGCACGTCACCAGCGTCGACCCGGGCTGGTTCACCGACCAGCAGCCCGAGCCCGCGCGGGCGCGCCGGACCGCCGCCGGGTTCCGCCCGCCGCTGGACGTCGTCGACGCCGCCGCCCGCATCTACCACCCGATCGTGCGCGGCGAGCGCGACGGCGACCCGCCGAGCGGCTGCCTGCTGAAGGACTACCGGGTCGTCAACTGGTGACGGCCGGGCCGGAGACGGCGCCGGCGGTCGCGAGCAGCTCGGGCAGCGTGCCGACGAACCCGTCCTCCAGCAGCTTCAGCGCCACCATCCACGCTTCGGGACGGCCGCCGAGATGCCGGTCGACGTGCTCGGCGAGGCGGCGCAGCACCCGCGGATCGGGCACGCCCTCGACCTCGCCGAGGAGCGGCTCGACCTCCACCGCCGCGAGGACGGCGTCGACGTCCACCGCCGCGAGCACCGCGTCGGCGGTGACGTCCCGGCCCGTCGTGAACAGCCGGCCCGCGGCCTCGCCGTAGGCGAGCACGGGGTCCCAGTGGCGGCGCACGCCGGGTTCGCGGAGGCGGCGCGTCCGCCCGTGGCCGGTCTCGTCGACGAACGCCGGCGCCAGGGTGACGTCCCCGTCCAGCCCGATCAGCGCCCTGACCTGCGCCGTGCCGCGCATCCCCGGAATCCACAGCGACTCGGCGACCGCCCGCAGCGCGGCCTCCGGAAGGGTCGCGGCGACGAACTCGGCGGTCAGCGTCCCGGCGGCGAAGCCGTTCCCGGCGACCTTGACGATGACGTCCGCGCCCGCCCCGGCCCCGGCGAGGTCGGCGAGCACCTCGGGCGCGGGGTCGGGCAGGAGGGCGGCCAGGTCCGGATGGTCGGCGACGACGATCCGGACCAGGTCGAGCGGGGCATCGGTGCGCCTCGCCACGAACCGGGCCGCGCGCAGGGGGAACGGCCCCTCCGCCGCCCTGCGGCGCGGCTCGTCGGCCAGCACCGCGTCCCAGCCCACGCGCGGGACGCAGGGATGGCGGCGGTTCACCACCGTCCGGACGAGCGGCGCGCCGCGCCACGGCTCGCAGCCGTCCACGTCAGCGATCTCGGCGACCGAGCGGAGGAACTCCGGCCGGCGCACCCGCTCCGAGAGCTCCCGCAACCGCCGCTCCCCCTCCGCGCTCGCCAGCGCCGCCTGCGCGTACGCCAGCACGCTGGGCTCGGAGTCCTCCGGTCCCCAGCGGAACGCGGGCAGCCGGCCGTCCTCGACGAGCTGCCGGACCTCGTGCCGCCGGCCCGCGTCGAGCAGCGTCCGGCAGGCCAGGACGGCGCCGTGCGGATCGGCGCCCGCGCCGAGGTAGAGCAGCGCGTCCCCGGCCAGGTCCGGGTCGGCCGCGCACAGCAGCGCGTGGTCGAGGGGCTCCTGCCCCCGCGTGGACAGCAGGGTCCGCCGCACCTCGGCGGGCAGCGGCAGCGGCGTCACGCCGTCACGCCGGGAGGTCTGGTGGGCGAGCTGGCGGCGCAGGTTCCGCGGGATGCGCCCGAGCGCGCTCTCGGCGGTCAGCAGCGTCGCGTTGACCTCGGGGTCGTCCAGGTCGAGCAGCCGTCCCAGCAGCTCGGGCGGGTCGCCCGCGAGCACCGCGTGCTGGACGAGCAGGTCCAGGTCGCTGGGCCGGCCGCGGCGCAGCAGCGCCTCGATGACGACCCGGTTCGGCCTCCCGTAGCTCTGCATCGCGACCTCGACGCGGCTCTTGGGGAGATGGCCGAGCAGCGCGTCCATCTCGCCGGGCGTCGCGAACCGGAGCAGGCCGGCCGTGCAGCGGGCGATGTTCCGGGCGCGGGTCCTGGGGTGGGGGGCCATGAGCCGTCACCGTAGCCGAAAGATCACCCCTGGCGGACCCGATGGCACGCCATCCCGCGCCGTTCCGGCCACTCGTCGCCCCCGGAGGTGATCAGCCAGATCCACTTCCCGGGGTCCGCCGGGAGGATCGGGTCGGCGTACCCGTCGGTCACCACGATGACGGCGTCGGCGGGCTCGTCCCGTCCCTCCGCGTGCCGCCGGACGGCGTCGAAGTCCGTCCCGCCCCCGCCGCGGAGCGGCTCGCCGGGCCGGAACGGCTTCACCGAGGCGTCGAAGGCGACCCACTCGGCCTCGGCCCCGTCGATCCGGCCCACCAGCTCGCCCAGCCACTCCACCAGGCCGTCCGGCATCGACCCGGACGTATCCAGCGCGATGACCAGCGACTTCACCCGCTGCGGCCCGCGCCGCGCCAGCATCGGCTCGTGCCCGAGCGCCGCCAGCACCGCGCCGCGCTTCTTCGGGTAGACGAGCCGCTCCCCCTCCTCCAGCTTCGAGGCGAGCACGTCCATGAGCCACCGCTGCCACCACTCCACCCGCCGCGTGGCCGAGGTGACGCCCCGGAGCGCGTGCGCCCCGAGGTCGCCCCAGATCTTGTCGACGCCCTCCGAGGCCCCCTCGGTGCGCCGCAGGAGGTCGAGCAGCTCGTCGCGCGCCACCCGGTCGCCCCGCCGCGCCGCGAGGAGCACGCTCCGCAGCACGTCGTCGCCGACCCGTCCGGCGGTCTCCTGGTCGAGCGCGTCGACGAGCACGTGGATGCAGACGGCCCGCCCGACGCCCGGCGGGTTCCGCATCCGTCCGAGCTCCCGGTAGACGCTCATGTCGGTCTCGACCCACTCCTCGAACGGGAGCGGCTCGACGCCCTGCCCCCGCAGGTCCTCGGCGTAGGACCCGTACACGCCGCGCGGCGAGACGCCCACGGGCTCGCCGCCGATCTCGGGCAGCCCCCCGCCGAGCCGGACCATCGCGACATGGTTGATCGTGACCTCGCACGCCAGCGTGAACACCGGGTCGCTCCGCAGGTCGGCGTCCGCGAAGAGGTGCCGCTGGACGAGGTGCCGGGCCTCGTGGAACAGGACGAACCGCACGCCCTCGCTCCCGATCCCCACGAAGAACTCGGGGTTGTAGAGGAGGAGGCAGGAGCCGTCCCCGGAGGCGACCACGGCCGCCGTGTCCACCGCCGTGGTCGGCACCTGGTGGTGGCACTTGCTGAACAGCCACGACGCGACGGCGCTGTGCGTCATCCCCAGTTCGAGCAGCGCCCGCTCCTTCAGCCGCCGCGCCGCTTCGACGACCTCCGCGTCGGCGGGCCGCCACCGCTCCAGCGCCCGCCGGTCGGCCAGCTCGACGACCGGCGCACGCGGCCGCCCGATCTCTCCGTACCCCACGCCCCCACCTTCCCGGCAACCCGCGCCCGGTTCCACCGGTTTACGGACTACCGGGGCTCAGGCGGGCAGCCCCGCCGCGTGGCGCATGGCAGCCCGCGCGCGGGCGGCGGCCGCGGGGTCGTCCAGCAGCTGGATCTCCTGGTTGGCCGCCATCGACAGGCCCGTCAGCGTGGTGGCGACCTCCTGCGCGGGACGGTGCGGGCCCGGCAGCGCGGCCTGGGCGGCGGCGACCTCGGCCGCCAGCGCCCGGCGGTGGCCCGCGACGATCTCGCGCAGCCGGTCGCGCAGCGGCCCCGGCCGCCCGTCCAGCTCGGACGTGGCGGCCGTGATGAAGCAGCCCCCGGGGAACGGGCAGTCGGCCAGGTAGCCGACCCACCCGTCGATGAACCGCCCGAGACGCTCCGGCCCGGGCGGCAGGCCCTCCAGGGGGCCGGTCACCGCCGCGCGGAAGACCTCGCAGGCCTGGTCCAGCGCGGCCATGAGGAGCCGCTCGCGCGACCCGAACGGGCCGACCACGCCCGCCTTGCTCATGCCGAGCCGCTGCGCCAGCGAACCGACCGTCAGACCTTCCAGGCCCAACCGCGAGGCGTCCCGCACGGCGGCGCCCACGATCCGCTCGCGCGTCCGGGCCGCTTCGGCCGCCGAGTGACGAGGAGACATGCCGCCAGGATAGCGAACGGACGTACGCTATGGTTTTGGCGAACGACCGTTCGGCAACGATGGGACGCCGCATGACCGACCTGCTCAGCCTCGACGCCACGGCCGTGGCCCTCACGGGTCACGACGTGGCGCTGATCCCCGACGCCGCGATGGAGGCCCCGACCCCCTGCGAGGGATGGACGGTCACCGACCTGGTCCGCCACATGAACGAGCGCCACGAGGCCATCGCACGGACCGCGCTGCCGCCCCTCGAACCGGCCGGCGACCCGCGCGACGACTTCGCCCTGGTCGCCGCCCGCTGCCTCGCCGTGCTCGAACGGGCGGGCGAGACCGTCACCATGCCGCGGCTGGGCCCCCTGTCCACCGAATGGGTGCTCGGCATCCACGCGGTCGACATGCTGGTCCACCGCTGGGACCTGGCACGCGCGCTCCGCACCACGGCCGCCGTCCCGTCCCGGATCGCCGAGGCCGCGCTGCCTCTCGCCCGCGCCAACACCGCGCCCGGCAGCCCCCTCAACGGGCCCGGCGGCGCCTACCGCCCGCCGCTCGCCGAGGACCCGTCCCGCCCCGCGATCGACAACATCGCCGCCCTCCTGGGCCGCGACCCGCTCTGGTCTCCCCCGGTGTGAGGGGTCAGGCGTCGCCGAGCAGGAGGGCGCCGGCGCGTTCGACGACCTCGTTCCGGGTGCGGGCGCCGTGGTCGGCGGCCAGGAAGTGGCTGCCGACCAGGAGGCAGAACGCGAGCATGCTGCGGGCCTCGACCTCGTCGGGGTCCGAGCAGAAGGTGCCGAACAGCTCGCGCAGGTAGTCCATGCGCTGGTTGTCGACGCGGCGGACGCGCTCGGCGACGTCCGGGTCGCGGCGGGCCCAGTCGCGCATGGCGAGGTCGATGTGCAGCAGGTCGCCCGCCCGGGTGAGCATGCCCGCCCGCCGGATCTTCGCGCGGGCGTCGCCGCCCTCGCGGTCGACCCGGTCGCGCAGGTCGTCGACGGACCGCGCCTCCCAGTGGTCGAGCATGGCGGCCAGCAGCGCCCTGCGGTCGGGGAAGTGGCCGTAGAAGCCGCCCTTGGTGACGCCGAGCGCCTGGGCGAGGGCCTCGACCCGGACCGCGTCGGGCCCGCCGGCGGCGAGGGCCTTCAGGCCCTGCTCGATCCAGCTCTCGCGTGGGGTGCGCATGACGGCGGGCATGGCCCATTATCGCCTCCCCCTCCCGGGGACGATTCATACGGTGGCGTATATTTGAGGGCGAGGCGGGCGCGACGGCGCGTCCGCCGACCGAGGAGGTGGCCTGGCGATGAAGCTCCCGGCGAGCGCGCACACCGACCGTCCCTGGCGGATCCACGAGATCGCGCCCGACTTCCGGCTTGAGGACGTGTGGGCCCTGCCCGCCGCCGGCGGCCCGGACGACTTCCCGAAGCTCCTGGAGCAGATGACCTCCAGCGAGAACCACCTGCCCGGCGTCGCCGGGGTGCTCTTCGCCGTCCGCTGGCGGCTCGGGCGGCTGCTCGGCTGGGACGGGGAGGACTCCGGGCTCGACGGGCGGGTGCGGTCGCTCCGCGAGCGGCTGCCCGACGATCTGCGCGGCCGCCCGGCGGGTCCCGCCCCCCGCTCGCTGCCGTTCCGGCCGCTCTACCTGACCGGGGACGAGTGGGCGGCCGAGATGGCCAACCGGACGGTGCACGGCGTGATGCACCTCAGCTGGGTCCCGGACGGCTCCGGCGGCCACCGCGCCCAGATGGCCGTCCTGGTGAAGCCGAACGGCCTGCTCGGGAAGGCCTACATGGCCGCGATCCTGCCGTTCCGGTACACCCTCGTGTACCCGGCGCTGATGCGGACCATCGGGCGTGCGTGGAAGGCCCGCGAGACGGCGCCGGCCTGACGCCGGGCATGGTGCGGCCCCGTCCCCGCGGGGGCAGAAGGGGACGGGGCCGCGGGCCGCGCGGGGGAGGGCGACGCCCGCCCGCGCGGCGGCTCACAGTGGTCGGTCGGTGCTCGGGTCGGTCGGTGCTCGGGTCGGTCAGTGCTCGGGTCGGTCAGTGCTCGCCCGCCGGCTCGGCGCCCGCGCCCGTGAGGGAGCGGACCTCGATCTCGGCGTACTTGGCCGCGTTGAACTCCTTGCTGAGCAGCGTCCCGATCCAGCCGCACAGGAAGCCGAACGGGATGGAGATGATCCCGGGGTTCTCCAGCGGGAACCAGCTGAAGTCGGAGTCGGTGAACAGGGCCTTCTCCGAGCCCGACACGACCGGCGAGAACGCCACCAGGAAGATGGCCGAGCCGAGGCCGCCGTAGATGGCGGAGACGGCGCCGGTGGTGTTGAACCGCTTCCAGAACAGGCTGTACAGGATCGCGGGCAGGTTCCCCGACGCCGCGACCGCGAAGGCGAGGGCGACCAGGAACGCCACGTTGAGGCGCTGGGCGTAGATGCCGAGGACGATCGCCACGGCGCCGATCACGAACGCGGAGATGCGGGCGACGCGGACCTCGTCCCGCTCCGACGCCTTGCCCTTCTTGAACACGTGGGCGTACAGGTCGTGGGAGAACGACGAGGACGAGGCGAGCGTGAGGCCCGCCACGACCGCGAGGATCGTCGCGAACGCGACCGCCGCGATGACCGCGAGCAGGATCGTCCCGCCCGCGTCCCCGAAGACGATCTCGCCGATGCGCTGGGCGAGCTGCGGGGCGGCGGTGTTGCCGGCCGGGTTGGCCTTGGCGATCTCCTTGGACCCGACGAGCGCGGCGGCGCCGAAGCCGAGGACCAGGGTGAGCAGGTAGAACACGCCGATGATGCCGATGCCCCACAGCACCGACTTGCGGGCGTCGCGGGCGGTCGGGACGGTGTAGAAGCGGATCAGGATGTGCGGCAGCCCGGCGGTGCCGAGGACGAGCGCGAGACCGAGGCTGATCAGGTCGAGCTTGCCTTCCAGGCCCTGCTTCTCGGTCGCGTAGCGCAGCCCCGGCTCCAGGAACTCGCCGCCCTTGCCGCTCTGGTCGGCGGCGTCGTTCAGCAGGCTGGACAGGTTGAACCCGAACTTGCCCAGCACCAGCAGCGTGATGAGGGTGGCGCCCGTCATCAGCAGCACGGCCTTGACGATCTGGACCCAGGTGGTGCCCTTCATCCCGCCGAACACCACGTACACGATCATCAGCACGCCGACGAGCGCGATCGTCGCGCCCTTGGCGAAGTCGCTGGTGAAGCCGAACAGCAGCGACACCAGCGCGCCCGCGCCGACCATCTGCGCCAGCAGGTAGAAGATCGACACGACGATGGTGGAGACGCCCGCGGCGGTGCGGACCGGGCGGGGGCTCATCCGGAACGCCAGCACGTCCGCCATCGTGAACCGGCCGGAGTTGCGCAGCAGCTCGGCGACGAGCAGCAGGGCCACCAGCCACGCGACGAGGAACCCGATCGAGTACAGGAACCCGTCGTAGCCGTACAGGGCGATCAGCCCGGCGATGCCGAGGAACGACGCGGCGGACATGTAGTCGCCGCCGATCGCCATGCCGTTCTGCAGGCCGGAGAACGACCGCCCGCCGGCGTAGAAGTCGGTGGCGTTGCGGGTGTTGCGGCTCGCCCACACGGTGATCGCCAGGGTGGCCGCCACGAAGACCAGGAACAGGATGATCGACAGGGTCTCGTTGCTCACTTGGCCTCCTCCGCGGCCGGGGAGGACTCGGCCTCGATCTGGGCGCGGATCCCGTCGGCGACGGGGTCGAGGCGGCGCTCGGCGTGCCGCGCGTAGAGGTAGGCGATGAGGAAGGTGGAGACGAACTGCAGCAGCCCGAACACCAGGGCGACGTTGACGGCCCCGAACAGCTCGGTGCCCATGAAGTCGCGCGCCCACCCCGACAGGACGACGTACAGCAGGTACCAGCTGAGGAACGCCGCGGTCATCGGGAACACGAATCGGCGGAATCTTCGCCGGAGCTCCTGGAACTCCGTGCTGCCCTGGAACCGTTCATAGACGGTGCCGGGGGCGCTCTTGTCGACGGACACGCCCACCCCTCCTCGGTTGTGACGCCGGTCACGCGCAACCGTAAAGATCCTGCTGGTGGCGGACGAGGGGTCGGGGGCAGGGCTGCGACCAGCCGCCGTTCACCGTCGGCCAAAGGCCGCCTCCGTCGCCGAACGGTCGCTCTCGCGCGACGAACGGTCACACCCGCTTGGGCCGCCACGTGCCCCGGTCGACGTCGAGGGACTCAGGGGTGTGCAGCCGCACCATCATCCGCGCGACGCCGCGCGGGACCCGGCCGGGCGTGCACAGCGACACCAGGATCATGACGGTGAACGCGATCGGGACCGTCCAGGCCGCGGGCTGGGCGAGCAGCGCGCCGAGCAGCCCGGCCGGCGGCCCGGCGGCGATCGTCACCACCACCGCGGTGCCCGCGAGCGCGCCGCCGAGCACGAGCCCGGCGAGGGCGCCCGGCACGGTGAGCCGCCGCCACCAGACGCCGAGGACGAGCAGCGGGCAGAACGTGGACGCGGCGACGGCGAACGCCAGCCCCACGACGTCCGCGACGGCGAGGGACCGGGCCGCGATCGCCAGCCCCAGCGGGACGGCGAGCGCGAGCAGCGTCCCGGCGCGGAACGAGCGGACGCCGCCGCGCAGGATGTCCTGCGCCAGCACCCCGGCCACCGACACGGTGATGCCGGACGACGTCGACAGGAACGCCGCGACCGCCCCGCCCGTCACCAGCGCCCCCAGCAGGTCGCCGCCGAGGCCGCCGACGAGCCGTCCGGGCAGGGTGAGGACGACGGCGTCGGCGCGCCCGGTCATCAGCAGCTCGGGGGTGTAGAGGCGTCCGAGGACCCCGTACAGGGCGGGCAGCAGGTAGAACGCGCCGAGAAGCGTCAGCACCACGACGGTGGTGCGGCGGGCGGTGCGGCCGTCCGGGTTGGTGTAGAAGCGGACGAGGACGTGCGGGAGCCCCATCGTCCCGAGGAACGTGGCGATGATCAGCGAGTAGGTGGCGTAGAGGGAGTGGTCGCGCCCGTCCAGCGGCAGCGCCCACTCCCGGCCGGTGGTCGCGGGGCGCCCGCTGACGTGCGGGACGTCGGCGCCCGCCGGGAACGTGACGGACGTGTCCTTGTCGAAGCGGTGCGGCCCGGGCCCCAGCGCGAGCGGGAAGCCGGAGTAGGCGCGGCCGTCCACCCGCCCGTCCACGGTCACCTGGACGGGCGCCGTGACCTCCACGGTGACCGCCATGCCGACCGCGACGGTCGTGCGGTCGCCGAACCGCGGCGGAACGTCCGACGACAGGCCGGGCGCGCCGTCGAACCGCCACGCCATCAGCAGGAACACCAGCGGCACGGCGAGCGCGGTCAGCTTCAGCCAGTACTGGAACGCCTGCACCATCGTGACGCTGCGCATCCCGCCGGCCAGGACGTTCGCCGCCACGACGACCGCGACGAGCACGCCGCCCGTCCACACCGGCGCGCCCGTCACCGTGCGCAGCACCAGCCCGGCGCTCTGGAACTGCGGAAGCAGGTACAGCCAGCTGATCAGCACCACGAGCACGCTCGCGGCGCGGCGCACCGCCATGGACTCCAGGCGCGCCTCGGCGAAGTCCGGCAGCGTGTAGGCGCCGGAGCGGCGCAGCGGCGCCGACACCAGGACGAGCAGCACCAGGTACCCGCCCGTCCAGCCGACGGGCAGCCACAGCATGTCGGCGCCGTAGGCGAGGATCAGACCGGCGATGCCGAGGAACGACGCCGCCGACAGGTACTCCCCGCCGATCGCGGACGCGTTGCGCAGCGGCGTCACCGTCCGCGACGCGACGTAGAAGTCGGACGTGGTGCGGGAGATCCGCACCCCGAGCACGCCGACGAGCATGGTCGCGACGACGACCAGCAGCACGCCCGCCAGGCCGTACGCGGCGCTCACGGCCGGTCGGCCCGGTCGACGAGGTCGGCGAAGTCGTCCTCGTTGCGCTCGGCCTGCCGGACGTACCACCAGCCGCAGGCGACGAACCACGGGTAGATCAGCCCGCCGAGCAGCACCCACGGCAGCGGCAGCCCGAGCACCTCCTGCTCGCGCACCGCGGGGACGAGCGCGAACAGCAGCGGAAGGCCGAGCACCACCACCGCGAGGACCAGGCAGAGCCGGGCCGCGAGCCGCCACTGGGCGCGCACCAGCGACCGCATGTACGCCTCGCCGAGCCCGGTCTGCTCGTCGATCTCCCGCGTCACCGGGTACCGGGGCCGCCGGACGGCCCGGGTCCGCGGCCCGGTGACCAGCGTCCGCCCGGGCGCGGCGTCCCGCGCGTCCGGCCCGCTCAGGGCGACCGCCTCGCCCGGCGGACGAGCAGGTCCCGCAACTCGCGCACATGCCGCCGCGCGACGGGCAGCTCGGCGCCGCCCACGACCACCGTGCAGCGCCCCGAGTCGAGCCGCAGCTCCGTGATGGCCGCCAGCGCCACGAGATGGCTGCGGTGCACCCGGACGAACCCGGCGCCGCTCCACCGCTCGCTCAGCGCGGCGAGCGGGATCCGCACCAGATGGCTGCCGCCGGAGGTGTGGAGCCGCGCGTAGTCGCCCTGGGCCTCGACGTACAGCACCTCCCCCGGCGTGACGAACCGGGTCACCCCGCCCAGCTCGACCGGCATGGCCTCCGGCTCCGGCGGCCCCGGCGCGGCCTCGTCCTCCCCGACGGCCTCCGTGACCCGCCGGATCGCCACGGCCAGCCGCTCCGGCCGCACCGGCTTGAGGATGTAGTCGGTCGCCTTGATCTCGAACGCGTCGACGGCGTGCTCCTCGTAGGCCGTGACGTAGACGATCTGCGGGGCCCGGGCGAACTGGGCGAGGACGCGGCCGAGCACGGTGCCGTCCAGGCCGGGCATCCGGATGTCGAGGAAGACCGCGGCGACGGGACGCCCCTCGGCGAGGGCCCGGTCGAGCTTGCGGAGCGCGGCGGCCCCGTCCCGGGCGGTGTCGATCTCGCCGATGCGCGGGTCGGCGCGCAGCAGGTGGACGAGGTCGTCGAGCGCGGGCGCCTCATCGTCCACCGCCAGGACACGCAGGGTCACCGCACCGTCCCTTCCCACGCCGTCCGCCACATTCCAGTCAAGGAGCGACCGGGCGTCAAGAGGCCGTGACCCCGGGCCGGTACTTCGGCACCCGCACCGTGACCTTCGTCCCGGCGCCCGGCCCGGTCTCCACCGCGAGGCCGTACTCATCCCCGTACACCTGCCGCAGCCGCGCGTCGACGTTGGCGAGCCCGATCCCCGCGGCGTCGTCGGCGGACGGCTCGGGCCGCTCCCCCGACAGCAGGCGGCGGACGTCCTCGGGATCCATCCCGATCCCGTCGTCCTCCACACTGATCACGCAGTCGGACCCGGCGTCCTCCGCGATGATCGTGATCAGCCCGGGCTCGGACCGGTCCTGGAGCCCGTGCCGGACGGCGTTCTCCACGAGCGGCTGCAGGCAGAGGAACGGCACGGCCACCGGCAGCACCTCGGGCGCGATCCGCAGCGTCACCCGCAGCTCCTCGCCGAACCGGGCCCGCTGGAGCAGCAGGTACCGGTCGATCGACCGCAGCTCCTCCGCCAGCGTCGTGAAGTCGCCGTGCCGCCGGAACGAGTACCGCGTGAACCCGGCGAACTCCAGCAGCAGCTCCCGCGCCCGCTCCGGATCGGACCGGACGAACGAGGCGATCGTCGTCAGCGAGTTGTAGATGAAGTGCGGCGAGATCTGCGCCCGCAGCGCCCGCATCTCCGCCTCCATCAGCAGCGTCCGCGAATGGTCCAGCTCCGCGAGTTCGAGCTGGGCGTCCACCCACTGCGCGACCTCCTCGGCGGCGCGGATCAACCCCGCCGGAACGTCCTCCCCGTAGGCGGCCAGCGTCCCGACCACCCGGTCGTCGGTGGCGAGCGGCACGACCACGACCCTCCGGATCGGACAGTCGAGCCGGTCGCACTCCACGTCGTGCACCTGCGTGCGCCCGTTCCCCCGCGTGGCCTCGGCGTGCCCGGGCCCGTCCACCGCGTGGTGGTCGTGCTCCCCGTCCCAGGCCAGCAGCCGCTCCCCGTCGGTGATGGCGAGCGCCTCGCACCCGAGCAGCGCCCGCAGATGCCGGGCCGCCTTCTGCGCCCCCTGCTCCGTCAACCCGCCCCGGAACGCCGGCGCGGCCCGCGAAGCGGTGTGCAGGGTCTCGAAGGTCGCCCGCCGCTCCGGCCCTCCGAGGTCCCCCCGCCGCCGATGCCGCCGCCCCCACACCAACGCCGGCACCCAGGTAAGGACCAACGTCGCGACAACGGCAAAGGCCACACTCATCCGCCAAACCTACGCCGGGTGCTCCGCACGCGGGCCCGGCAGGGAGCCGTCGTCTCCGGCGGCCGCGGGATTCCCGCCGGCGGACACCGTCGCGGGGCCTGGAGGTCTATATCGTCATCTCCAGTGCCTTCGCATCAGCAGGGCGCAAAACAAACAACACCACGAGGGATCGAAATGGATCTCAGTCAATTCAGCATCGTCGTCCGCCCTGGAGAGAGGGTGGACCTCTGGGCCGTCAGCGGCACCGTCGCCGTCCTGGACGGCGGCCGGGCCACCATCGGCCAGGTTCTCCACTCGGGCCACGTCACCGTCTTCCGCGGCGGCCAGGCCACCATCGACACGGTCTGCTGCTCCGCCCGCGTCAGCGCCCACGGCCGGGTCACCATCGGCCAGATCTCCGACCAGGCCCTCGCCACGGTCGGCGAGGGCGGCCGGCTCACCGTGGACGAGGTCCTCGGCTGCGCCACCGTCCTGGTCGAAGGCGGCCGGGCTCTCATCGAGGAGATCCGCGACAACACCTACGTCGATGTCAGCGGCGGCCTGGCCATCATCGGCGAGGTCTCCGTCCAGAGCCACCTGCGCGTCAGCGGAGGCCTGGCCATCGTCGGCGAGGTGTCCGGCGACGGCGCCCTTTCCGCCACCTGGCGGAAGACGCGGGTCACCGTCGTCAACGGAGGCCGGGCGGCCATCGGCCGGCTGTCCGGAGCGTCGCGGATCCACGTCGCCAACGCCCAGGCCCTCATCGGCGAGGTCGCCGACCGCGTCCGCGTCGAGGTCCGCAACGAAGGCCGCGTCTACCTCACCAGGACCTTCGGCAACAGCCGGGTCTACGTCGGCGTGCGGGGCCGGATCTTCATCGCGGAGGTCCTCGGCCACAGCAACGTCAGTGTCCACGACGAGGGTGTCGCCACCATCGGCCTGGCATCGGACCTGGCGAACATCAGCCATGGAGGCCAGGTCGTCTTCGGCATGGTTCCTCCCTGGTAGACCCAGAGCACCGTCCTCCCTGAGGAGAACTCCTGCACCACGGGCGGCGGTCACCAACCGGGAGCGGCCGCCGCACGGCGGCCGCTCCCGAACAGCAGAGGGCCCGGCGCACGCCGGGCCCTCACCGCTTCTCCTCCGGCAGATCTAGGCCGGAAGCGCGCGGAACCAGTGGAGGGTGTCGGGCAGGGCGCGGTGGAGGGTGGCGAAGTGGTCGGTGCCGCTGCCGGTGCCGTAGTCGACCACCTGCGGCCGGGTGCCGCGGGCGCGCAGGGCGCGGACGCAGTTGCGCGTGTTGCCGTAGGTGACCTGCTCGTCGCCGGACGCGCCGTACAGCCGGATCGGGACGTCCGGAGCCCAGTCGCAGGTGCCGTCAGCGGCGCGGATCGCCCGCAGCAGGGCCCCCGAAGGCTGCTTGAGCCAGTGCAGGTAGCGCGGGGTCACCAGTTCCTCGGGGCTAGCGGGAAGCTGCGGGAAGATGTCCGATTCATCGTGGCTGCCGTCGAAGAGCTGTTCCACGGTGGTGTCGTAGGGCGCTTGGAAGACCTCCGAGGGGTCCTTGTACAGGTGGTGGAGCCGGTTCCAGGCGACCGTGGCGTAAGCGAGGTTGAACGCCGACACGCGCGGGTCCAGTGAGTCGCCGGAAAGAGAGGCCGGGAGCTGCGCGCGTCGCAGGTCGTAGGTGCCGCTGACCGGGGCCAGGGCGCCCAGCCGCAGGTAGGGGTCGGCGCCGCGTTGCAGTTGGCGTCCGAGCGCCATGGCGGCCTGACCCCCTTGCGAGAAGCCGGTGACCAGCACCCGCCGCTCCAAGCCTCTGCCCTGCCGGGTGGCGACGTCGCGGGCGGCGCGGAGCATGTCCAGCGACGCGGACGCCTCTGACTCGGCGTCCAGGTAGGGATGCGCACCGGGCCCCTCGCCGAGCCCGAGGTAGTCGGGGGCGACCCCGGCGTATCCGGCGGCGGCGTAGTAGACCGCCGCGATCCTGCTCTGCCCGTCCGCGGCGACCGAACCGGCGGTGCTGCGGCCGGCGTGGGTTCCATGGGTGAAGCTGACGGCCTGCAACGTCCCGGTGGTGTCGCTGGGCAGAACCACGACACCGCTGGCGAGCGTGGGCCGCCCGGTCGCCGAGACGGTGCGGTAGAGGACCTTGAAGCCGCTCACCCCACTGCGCGGCGGAGACGTCAACCCCTCGTCGCCCAGGTAGTCGCGTACCTGTGCCCGCGACATGCGAACCACCGGCGTCACCGACACCACCGTCCCTCGCCCGCCGCCGGCGTCCGCGTCCGACCGCCCGGCCGCGGCCGCGGCATGCCCCCCGGACCGCGCGGCGCATCCCGCCCCCGACACGACCAGCGCGGTACCGAGCAGAACCCGCGAAATGCGCCCGCTCACGAAGCTCATCTTCATGCCCACGACGCTAGGAAAGCGGGCACCTCCACACCATCGACCTACACACCCGAAGGCCGGTGAACAAAGACCCCTCAGGGGGTGTATCCAGCCCCACCCGAACCCCCGCTACGCAAGCCTCCCGGTCCTTCCCCCCAAAGCGTCACACGGTGGCGAAAGTGGTTCCGATGGCCGTCATCCGCTCGACGGTGAAGGCCGGGTCGAGCAGGGCTTCGGGGGTGTGCAGGCCCGGGCCGGCGGGTTCGCCGCGCAGGCCGAGGAGCCGCTCGACGCCGAGGGCGATGCCGAGGGCCGTGAGGGGGCGCTGGCCGGCGGGGTGGAAGAGGTGGCGGCGGGTGCGGAGAGGGTCGCCGGACGGACCGGTTCCCTCCAGGTCGATGAGGACCTCGGTGGAAGCCGCCTCGCCGCGTCTGCGGCCGGACGAAGCGCCTACGGCGAAGTCGAAGTGGACGTCACCCGCCCCGGTGGCCAGGGCGAGACTCGGGACGTCGAGGATGGCGATCCGCCGGCCGGGCAGCACGACACCGTCGATTCCGGGCACACCCACCTCCGCCTCTGCCCCGGAGACCCAGGTGAAGGCCCCGTCCCGCCGCACCAGGCCGGCGGAGGTGACGGCGGCCAGGCCCTCCAGGTCGTCGAGCGCCGCCGGTCCGCCGGCGTCCTGGTCGTCGAGGACGGCCGCGATCCGGACGGCGTCGAGCCGCCCGAACTCCCGGGCCAGGTCCAGGGCCACCAGGACGACGAGGCCGGCCAGATAGTGACTGGCCAGCAGCACCGGAGCGGCACTCGCCCGCTGGGCGCCGGCGACGACCTCCGGGGCGATGCCGACCAGGCCGCTGGAGATGCTGAGGTAGGGCAGGCCGCGCTCCTGGGCGTAACCGAGCCCGTACAGGCGGGAGTCACCCACGGCTGCGACCACGGCGGAGAAGTCCTGCTCGGCGGGGAGGCCGAGGTCGGGACGCTGAAGGTCGAGGGTGACGGCGGTGGCATTGCCGAGTCCGTCGGCGACCTTCCGGGCGCGGTCGAGGTCGCGGCCCGCGATGGCCAGGGGCAGATCCGGATGCCACTCCCGCAGGACGGCAGCGGTGTCCGAACCCGCCTGACCCGATCCGCCCATGATCAAAACCGGCTGCTTCATCTGCGGAGTCCTCTCACTCACCTAAGCTACATTTTGTAGCCTACACTTTGTAGCCTAAACTGGTGCCGTGACGCAAGGGAGGACGATGAGGGCGCCAACGACCCGGCTGTCCAAACAGGCCAGGCGGGAGCAACTGCTCGACTCGGCGACGGCGATCGTCCGCGACCGGGGGGCCGACGGCCTGACCCTGGTCACGCTGGCTGAGGCCGCCGAGGTGAGCAGGCCGATCGTGTACGACCACTTCGGCACCCGTCAGGGGCTTCTCATCGCGCTCTACCGGCGGCTCGACGAGCAACACCGGGCCGCGCTGACGCAGGCACTGACGGAAGCAGGGCCTGGCGCATACGAGGTCGCGGGGCTGATGAGCCGGGCCTACCTCACCTGCGCCACGGCCATGCCGGAACTCAACGCGGTCTCGGCGGCGTTGAAGGGCAGCCCGGAGATGGAAGCGGTCCAGCACGAACTGCTCGACGACTACATCGACCTGATGGCCGACGCGCTGGCCCCCCACTCCCGCCTCGGCGCCCAGGCGCTCCGGCTGCGCTGCGCCGGCGCACTGGGCGCCGCCGAGGCGATCGCCGCCGAACTCACCCACGGGCGCACGACCGCCGCCGAAGCGACCGACGCGCTGACCGACCTGATCACGAGCTGCCTGGCCGCCGCGCCCCGCCGCTGACGCCACTCGCCGTGGCGGGGAGCACCTCACCCCACCGACTGACCAGGCCGAGGTCCGGCGGCCGGGGTCGCCTGCCTGTGCGCCTGGTCCGGCATGCTGGCGCTGAGCGCTTTGGAGGGGCTGTGGAGTCGATGCCCGAACGGATGTCCGACCACTGGTGGTGGCTGCCGGGGATGCGGCCTGGGCGGCGGATGCTGCTCTGGCACATCCTGCCGGACGCGCAGCCTCGGGTCCTGGACCTGGTTCGTCGGTACCAGGACATGCTCGCCGGGGTGGACGGGCTGGATCTCATACCGGCCGAATGGGTGCACATGACCACGCAGATCGTCGGGTTCGAGGACGAGATCCCTCGCGAGCAGGTCGAGGCGCTTGTCGCGGGCGTCGGTCGCCGGCTGGGTGCGCTCGCGCCTGTCGAGGCGGAGGTCGGGCGGCTGTGGGTGCACAGCGAAGGGGTGGCGCTCGGCATCCGTCCGGAGCGCGGGCTCGATCCGGTCCGGGAGGCGATGCGCCAGGCCGCTGCCGAGACCGTTGGGGTGCACCCGCTCGACGGTGAGCCCGGCTGGACGCCGCATGTCTCCGTCGCCTACAGCAACGCCGACGGGCCCGCCGCCCCGATCGTCGACGCTCTCCATGCGCAGCCCGAGCCGGTGCCCCTGCGGGTGGGTTCCGCGCATCTGGTCGCCCAGGTTCGGGACGGCCACCTGTACCGGTGGGAGCCGCTCGCAGAGGTCGCGTTGGGCTGACGCCCGGCCGGGGTCCGGCCGGGCGTCGGCGTCAGGGTAGGTCGAGGGCGTCGGCCAGGTTGTTCAGGTGAAGGTCGGCGTCGCCGAAGGCCAGGGACGTGGCCAGTGCGTGTTCGGAGAACAGGTGGAGGTCGTGTTCCTGGGTGAAGCCGATGGCGCCGTGGACCTGGTGGCCCAGGGCGCACACGCGTTCGTAGGCCTCGCTCACCCAGGCCTTGGCCATCGCCACCTGCTGTGCGGCTTCTCGGTTCACGGAGAGAAGCCAGATGGCCTCGTAGGCGGTGAAGCGGGAGCCCAGGACGTCGATGGCCATGTTCGCGCAGTGGTGCTGGACGGCCTGGAACGACCCGACCGCGCGGCCGAACTGCTCCCGTTCCGTGGCGTACTGGACCGTCATGTCGAGGACGCGTTGGGCCGCGCCCACCATCTCCGCGCAGGTGGCGGCTGCGCCGAACAGCGAGATCGCGGTGGCCGCGTCCGCGCCCAGGGCGGCTTCGCCGGGGACCCAGAGGGCCTCCAGCTCGGCGTGGCAGGGACGGTCGTGACCGATCGTTCCGAGCGGTTTCAGGGTGACGTCCGCGGTGTCCACCCAGAAGGCGCGCGGTTCGCCGTCCAGTCGCGCCACCACCAGGATGTGCTCGGCGGATGCGGCGAACGGCACGAACGTGGCCGTGCCGTCCAGGACGTACCCGGAGTCGGAGCGCGACGCGATCGGGCCTTCGCCTGGGCGGTCCCACGGGAGCGGTGCGGCGGTCACGATCTGGCCGACCGAGATGGCGTTCAGCCAGCGCTCCTTCTGGGCGGACGTCCCGAACCGCGCGACCGGCATGCCGCAGCACGCGACCGAGGCCAGCAGCGGGCTCGGGACCTGCGCGTACCCCAGTTGCTCGAACAGCAGGCAGACGTCCAGGAAGTCGCCGCCCACGCCGCCGTGCTCCTCGGGGAAGGCCAGGCCCGTCCAGCCGAGCTCGACCATCTCCTTCCAGAGCGGCGCCGAGTGGCCGGACGGGTCGCCGCCGAGGGCCCGCGCGCCCGCCGTGGCGGCCTTGGACTCCAGGAGTTCGCGGGCCGTGGCGGCGATCAGCTCCTGGTCCTCGGTCAGGCTCAGGTCCATGGCGGCGGCACCTTGTCCGAGCGGACCCACACGCCCGGCCGCTCCTCCCAGAACAGCTGGACGAGGATGCCGCCGGTGTGCTTCGGGTGGACGAACGTGTGCCTCCAGGCGGCGCCGTCGGTGACGCCCTCCTCGTCGTCGAAGGTGGGGACGTCGTGGTGCTCGCAGGCCGCCAGGGCCGCGTCCCAGTCGGCCACCTCGAAGGTGACGTGGTGGGCGCCCGGGCCGCCGCGCTCCAGGAAGCGGTCGATGAACGAGTCCTCCCCGCGCGGCATGATCACTTCCCAGCAGATCGTCGAGCCGGGGATGTTCAGGACGAGGTCGGCCATGTCGGGGTGCTCCGCGTCCGCCGTCCGCCAGACCTGCACGAACCCGGCGAGGTCGCGGTACCAGCGTGCGAGGACGTCCCGGTCGTGGAACGCCTGGCAGATGTGGTCGAGCGCCACGACGCCGAGCGACGGGCCGTCCGGCCCGGACGGCCCGGGCGGCTCGGGCGGCTCGGCGGCCGGGCCGGCGGTGTCGCCGCACATGTCGAGGCTGCCGGGTCCGCGGAGCCGCCACAGCACGCCGGTGCCGTGCTCGGGCGGGCTCAGCGACGCCTCCAGCCAGCGTCCCCACGCCCAGTCGGTCGGCTTGATGCCGCGCACTTCGAGTTCCGCGCGGACGGCTTCCAGGTCGGGCACCTCCGCCCCGACGTGGTGCAGGCCCGGGCGCCCCTTGTGCTCGTCCAGCCAGGTCTGCAGGGACGAGTCGTCGCCGGCCGGCGCGACGACCTCCCACGCCTGCCCGCGGCTCCCGGGGATCTCCAGCCGGGCGCCGCGCACGCCCTCGGCCGGGTTGTCCCAGCTCCGGACGCGCCGGAACCCGAACAGCCCCTCCAGCAGGGCGACCTGCTGGTCGAGGTCGGGGGTCACCTGCGCGACGTGATCGATGCGGTAGATCTGCACGGGTCCTCCTAGCTCGGGTGGGGCTCGATCCAGTCGTAGCCGTAGGTGACGAGTTCCTTGACGAGCCGCAGGTTGTAGCGGTTCATCGCCGCGATCCGCTCGGCCAGCTCACCGATCCGCCTGTCGAACTCCGCCGCCGGGTAGACGTCGTTGACCAGGCCGAGCCGAAGCGCCCGGTCGGCGCCGATGCGGGCGCCGGTGAACAGCAGCTCCTTGGCGCGGGCCTTGCCGATCCGCTCCGGCAGCCGCTTCACGCCGCCCCAGCCGGGCGCCGAGCCGCCGAACTCGGGCTGGTCGGGGTCGCCGTCCTCGGTCATCTTCGGGCGGTACGGGGGACGCGCCGACAGCGTGATCTCGACGAGCCCCATCTTGGCGTCGTCGGAGGCGATGATGAAGTCGGCCGCGAGCGCCAGCTCCAGCCCGCCGCCGACCGCGTACCCGTGCACGGCGGCGATCACCGGGACGGACAGCCGCTCCATCATCGCGAACGTCTTCTCGCCGAGCCGGCCCTGCTCGATCCGCTCGCGCGGGGTCAGCTTCTCCGACCAGGACAGGTCCATGCCGGCACAGAACGCGCGCTCGCCCGCGCCGCGCAGCACCACGACGCAGACGTCCTCGTCGTCGTCCACGCGGGTGAAGATGTCGCGCAGCTCCGTCATCGTGGTGGGCGTCAGCGCGTTGAGCTTGTCCGGCCGGTTCAGCGTCAGCCAGGCGACCCGCTCCTCGATCCGCAGGTCGATCGTCTCGTAGGCGTTCTCGTCGAGCATGTGCGTGCGCTCCTCCCGTGTGTGGTCAGCCGCGGGGCAGGTTCAGGCCCCGGGTGGCGATGACGTTGCGCTGGATCTCGGTGGTGCCGCCGAGGAAGGTGGACGCGACCGAGTCGCGGCGCATGTGGGTGAACACCGCGTCCAGGGGCGCCCCCTCGCGCTCCCACAGCGCGGCGGACCGCCCGAACGCCAGCGCGCCCGTCCGCGCGAGCCGCTGGTGCAGCTCGGCCCCGAACAGCTGGTTGACGGACGCCTCGAAGCCGGGCTCGTCGCCCGCCGCCTGCCGCGACACGGTGTAGCGGGCCAGGTTGTACAGGACGGCGATCTCGGTCCGCCGGCGCGCGATCTCCTGCCGCAGCGCGGGGCCGCCCCGGGCGTGCCGCCGCCCCTCCGGCGACCTCAGGCAGGCCACCAGATCGGCGAGGGCGTGCTCGTACTTGATGGTGGCGCCGATCCCGGCCCGCTCGAAGCCGAGCGCGGACATCGCCACGTACCAGCCGCGGTTCTCCTCGCCGACCCGGTTCGCGACCGGCACCCGGACGCCCTCGAAGAAGATCTCGCAGAACGGCGCCGCCCCGCGGATGTCGGTGATGGGGCGGATCGTCACCCCGGGCGCGTCCGCCTCGACCAGCAGGAACGTGATGCCGCGGTGGGGGCGCTCGGCGGACGGGTCGGTGCGGACGAGCACGAACAGCCAGTCGGCGTACTGGCCGAGGGACGTCCACACCTTCTGGCCGTCGACGACGTACTCGTCGCCGTCGCGGACGGCGCGGGTGCGCAGCGAGGCCAGGTCGGAGCCGGACTCCGGCTCGGAGAAGCCCTGCGCCCAGGTCGCCTCGCCCGCCGCGATCGGCGGCAGGTGGGCGGCCTTCTGCTCGTCGGTGCCGTGGACCAGCAGGGTCGGGCCGAGCAGGAACGCGCCGATGCCGTTCACGGTCGGCACCCGGGCCCGCATCATCTCCTCGTGCAGGACGAACTCCTCCAGCGCCGACAGCCCCGCGCCGCCGTACTCCCGCGGCCAGTGCGGCGCGATCCAGCCGCGCTCGGCCAGCGCCGCCGCCCAGGCCCGCGCCCCCTCGCGCCGCTCGGGATCGCCGGCGACCCGGTCGACCGGCCAGTTGTAGCCGGCGACGTCCTCGGGTTCGAGGCTCTGCTCCTCGTCCCCCGCCGGACGGTACGAGGCGGGGAACCGCTCCCTGACGAAGGCCCGGACCTCCTCGCGGAAGGCGGCCTGCTCCGGCGTGTCGTCCCAGTTCACGGGTTGCTCGCCTCCCGGTCCCAGGTGGTCGGGGTGATCCCGCCGTCGCCCTGCGCGCGCAGCCGGTACTTGGCGACCTTGTCGGTCGGGGTGCGCGGCAGCGCGTCGATGAACTCGACGTAGCGCGGCACCATCGAGCGCGGCAGCCGCTCCTCGCAGTAGGCCACCAGCTCCTCCGGGGCGAGCCCGGTGTCCGGTTGCACCACGACCGACACCTTGATGTCCTCGTCCTCCAGTTCCGAGGGCACGCCGATCGCGGCGCACTCCAGCACCGCCGGATGCCGGTTGATCTCGGTCTCCAGGTCGAAGGCCGAGATGTTCTCCCCCCGCCTGCGGATGGCGTCCTTCATCCGGTCGAGGAAGTAGAAATACCCGTCGTCGTCGCGCCACACCCGGTCCCCGGTGTGGAACCACATGTTGCGGAAGCAGCGGGTCGTCGCCTCCCAGTCGCCGTAGTAGCCGGTGGTGAGGACGAACGGCTGCTTCGGGCGCAGGACCAGCTCGCCCGGCTCCCCCGGCCCGACCTCCCGGTCGCACTCGTCCACGACCGCCACCTGGAACCGCTCCTCGTGCGCCTGCCCGCACGACCCGAGCCGCCACTCCCCGTACGGGCTGCCGGTCGCGATGCCCGCCTCGGTGCTGGTGTAGGTCTCCACCGACCGGACGCCGAACCGCTCCCGCAGGGGCTCGTCCAGGTTGGACTTGCCCATGTAGAACGTCTCCAGCCGGTGGTCGCGGTCGCGGGACGTCGGCGGGCGGTTCAGCAGGATCGGGATCATCGAGAACACGCTCATGCACACCTGCGCGTCGAAGCGGCGCACGTCGTCCCAGAACCTGGACGCGCTGAACCGCTCGACGATCGCGATGGAGCCGCCGCCGAGCAGGGCCGAGAGCATGCCGTCCCACAGCGCGGCGGCGTGGAAGAGCGGCAGCGGGCAGTAGACGGTCTTGCCCCAGCGGTCCAGGAAGTCCAGCGAGTCGTAGGCGCAGGTCAGCGCGAGCGCGTGCGGGACCATGGCGCCCTTGGACGGCCCGGTCGTGCCGGACGTGTACATGATCGCCTGCATGTCGCCGAAGCCGACCTTCACCTCCACCGGCCCGGACCCGCCGGCCGGGAGGGCGGACATGTCCCGCGCGGGCTTGCCGAGCCGGTCGAGCAGCACCCCGGCCTCGGCGGCGCCCCGCACGACGACCCGTTCCAGCCGGGGCAGGCGGCCGGCGATCTCGACGAGCCGCTCGGCGTAGGGCCCGTCGACGATCAGCCACCGGGAGTCGGAGCCGTCCAGGACGTGCCGCAGCAGTTCGCCCCGGTAGGCGATGTTGATCGGCACGGCGACGGCGCCGAGCCGCGCCAGCGCGAAGATGACGTGGACGAAGTCGGCGCAGTTGGGGAGCATCACGCCGACGTGGTCGCCGCGCGCGACGCCTGCGGTGGAGAACGCGCGGGCCAGCCGGTCGGCGGCGGCGTCGACCTCCCCGTAGCTGATCTCCCCGTCGCGGAATCTGAGGAACGTCTGTCTTCGGTGAACCTGCGCCTGTGACCGGAGGACGTCCCCGAGGACGAAGCTCTCCAGCGTCTCCTTGCGCATCCGGACCTCCGCTGTCGCTGCGTGGCGTGGGGCGGCTCGATGGCTGGCGGCTCGGTGGCTGGGCGATTCGGTGGGCGGCTCGACGGCGGGCGGGCGGACGGCGGCGCGGAAACGGGCGGCGGCGGTCCGCAATCAGACATTGCCTTAAATAGAGGAACACGAAACGCTAAACACGGCAATAGTGACTTAAAGGCCACAAAGCCGTTCAAGCGGTTAGCTACTGGGACACCCGATCGCCACTGTGACGCAGGCCACACCACGCGGACGGCCGGGTTTCGGACACGCGTCCCAGCAGACGAGGTACCCCCGATACGACCGAACGCCCGGCCGGGCACAGCCCGGCCGGGCGTTCGCGCGGGACGAGATCAGCCGATGACGCCGGCGATCCACCGGTGGTAGTGGCCGACGCTGGTGTACAGGTCGGGCGTCTCGCCGCAGACGTCGCCGACGCCGCGGGAGTCGACCCCGGTGATGACCCAGCGGCCCTTTACCTTGATCAGCAGCGGCGAGCCGGAGTCGCCGCCGCAGGGACCGCGGACGCCCTCGGGATTGTCGGTGCAGATGTCGTGGTCGCGGTAGCCCCACGAATCGTCGCCGTTCGCGTCCACCTGGCACTTCTTGGTGGTCGGCGAGATCACCTTCGTGTCGAGCTGCTGCAGCAGCACGGGCAGTCGGCTCGGATCGCCGTCACTCGTGGAGGTGTAGCCCCAGCCGATCTGCCGGACGGGCGTCCCGGGAGCGGGGATGGTCGTGGCCTGCCGGACGGGCGCCTGCGGCACCGCGGTGTCGAGGTGCAGGAGCGCGATGTCCTTGCCCTCGGAACGATCGTCCAGGGACCGGTAGCCGGGGTGGACGACGATCCCCTTGAGCCTGGCGATGCTGCCGCCCTGCGTCCGGTCACTGGATCCGACCCGGACATGGAAAAGCCCCGGATCCATCACCGAGAAGGGCGCCCCGTTCTGGCCGGCCTGGGTCACGCAGTGGGCGGCGGTGACCACCCATTCCTTGTCGATGAGCCCGCCACCGCAGCGGTGCGAGTCGGGGTTGCCGTTCCGCTCGTACTCCAAGGAGGCCATGAACGGGTACGCCTGGTCGGCCGGCGTCCCGCCGATGATCTTCGGGGTGGGCGGCGGCTCGCCGGCGTGCGCCGCCGGGGCGGCGACCGCGCCGCCCACCAGCACCGTCCCGCCGGCCAGCACCGCCGCGCAGGCGATCCTCCGCCAGGTTCCCGTCGTCTTCCTGTCGCGCGTCCGCAAGGACAGCTCCGATCGGTCGAGTTGATCTTGGCCCGTGGGACGCTACCGGCCGCCGCGGGGCGGTGTCCGCACGTCTCAGGCACAAGATCAGATAGACCCAGGTCAGGCGCCGTGCACAAGGACTGCCAACGAACCCGTCCAAGGATCGGAGGATCTCGCCGAAAGCGATCGTGAGCTGCGCCTCTATCGTTCTGCCGTCCCCTCCGCCGAAGGAACGAGAGCGCCATGCAGAATCCGGACCGCCACAGTCCCCAGGCCCCCGAGCCCCGCTGGTGCTCGTGCCGCGTGCCGGACGTCAGCCGCCGGCAGGTCCTCGGCGGTCTCACCGCCGCGAGCGCGCTGGCCCTGGCCGGATGGCCCGGCTCCGCGCGGGCCGCGGCCGGCGGCCGGTCCGTGACGATCACCGTCATGGGCACGTCCGACCTGCACAGCCACGCCGTCGACTGGGACTACTACAAGGACGCCGAGTACAGCGACAGCGGCGGCAACGTCGTCGGGCTGGCGCGCGTGTCGAGCCTGGTGAACCGGATCCGCGCCGACCGCGGCCGCGAGCGCACCCTGCTCTTCGACGCGGGCGACACCCTCCAGGGCACCCCGCTCGGCTTCTACTACGCCTCCGTCGAGCCGATCACCAGGACGGGCGCGACCCACCCGATGGCGCGGCAGATGAACGCCGTCGGCTACGACGCCGTGGCCCTCGGGAACCACGAGTTCAACTACGGCATCCCGTTCCTGAACCGGTGGATCGAGCAGATGGACGCGCCGGTGCTCGCGGCCAACGCCGTCCACGCGGGCACCCGCCGCCCCGCCTACCGGCCGTACATGATCAAGACGATGCGGGTCCCCGGGCACCCGCCGATCCGCGTCGGGCTGCTCGGCCTCACCAACCCGGGCGTGGCGATCTGGGACAAGGCCAACGTCTCCGGCAGGCTCGACTTCCTGGACCTCGTGGAGACGGCCCGGCGCTGGGTCCCGGTCATCCGCGCGAAGGGCGCCGACGTGGTCGTCGTCAGCGCCCACTCCGGCGACAGCGGCACCTCGTCCTACGGCGACGCCCTGCCCGTCGAGAACGCCGCCGCCCTGGTCGCCGAGCAGGTCCCGGGCATCGACGCGATCCTGTTCGGGCACGCGCATCTGGAGATCCCCGAGCGGTTCGTCACCAACAAGGCCACCGGCCGGACGGTCGTGATGAGCGAGCCGAAGTGCTGGGGCCAGCGCCTGTCGGTCTTCGACCTCACCCTCGTCCACGAGCGGGGCCGCTGGACGGTCACCGGCAAGTCCGCGACGACCGTGAACAGCAACACCGTCGAGGAGGACCCGGCGCTCGTCACCCTCGTCAAGAAGCAGCACGACGCGGTGGTCGCCTACGTCAACAAGGAGGTCGCCACCTCCACCGAGGAGATGTCGGCGGCGGAGTCGTGCTGGAAGGACACGGCGATCCTGGACTACGTCCACCAGGTGCAGACCGCGAAGGTCAGGGAGGCGGTCGCGGGCACCGAGAACGCGTCGCTGCCGGTCGTCTCGATCGCCGCGCCGTTCAGCCGCGCCGCGACCTTCCCGGCCGGGAAGGTCACCATCCGCGACATCGCGGGCCTCTACATCTACGACAACACGCTGCTGGCGAGCATCCTGACGGGCTCCCAGATCAAGGCGTACCTGGAGTACTCGGCCCGGTACTTCAAGCAGGTCGCCCCCGGCGCCCCGGTCGACCCGGCCTCGTGGACGAACGCGAACAACCGCCCCGACTACAACTACGACCAGTTCTCCGGCGTCACCTACGACGTCGACATCGCCAAGCCGGAGGGCTCGCGCATCACCGGCCTGGCCTACGAGGGCGCGCCGGTCGCCGACGACCAGAAGTTCGTCGTCGCGGTCAACAACTACCGCCAGTCGGGCGGCGGCGGCTTCCCCCACGTCGCCGCGGCGCCGGTCGTCTACAACGCGCAGGTGGCGATCCGCGAGGCGATCGTCGAGTACGCGTCCGCCGCGGGGACCATCGACCCCGCCACGTTCCACGTCGGGAACTGGAGGCTCGTCCGCGACGGCGCCCCGGTCTTCTGATCCCGGATAAACCGTTGGCGGCGACGCCGCCGAGGCGGCCATCGTGGGCTCATGCTCTCCGACGCGCAGATGGCCGCCTTCGTCGCCGACGGCTTCGTCCGCGTCGAGGCCGCGTTCCCCCGCACCCTCGCGGACGAATGCCGCGAGGCCGTATGGCGGGACCTGGACGCGGACCCCGGCGACCCGTCCACGTGGCCGACCATCGCCTCGCGCCCCGACTACGCGCAGCCGCCCTTCGTCGCCGCCGCCAACACCCCGCGCCTGCACGCCGCCTTCGACGCCCTGGTGGGGCCGGGACGCTGGGCGCCGCGCACGAGCCTCGGCGGTTTCGTCGTCCGCTTCCCCTCCCCGGAGGCGTCGGTCGTCGACGGCTGGCACGTCGACGTCAGCTTCCCCGGCCCCGGCTCCCTCGCCGGCGACTACATGACCTGGCGCGCGAACATCGCGTCGAAGGACCGGGCCCTGCAGATGTTCTTCCTGTTCTCCGACGTCGGGGAGGACGACGCTCCCACCCGCCTCCGCCCGGGCTCCCACCGCGACACGGCCCGCGTCCTGGCGCCCGAGGGCGAGAACGGCCTGGACGCGCGCGAACTGGCCCGGCGCGCGGACGCCGCCAGCGCCCACCGCCCCACGGCCCTCGCCACGGGCCGCGCGGGCGACGTCTACCTGTGCCACCCCTTCCTCGTCCACGCCGGGCAGCCGCACCTCGGCGAGCACCCCCGCTTCATGGCGCAGCCCAAGCTGTCCCCCGCCGGGCCCCTCCGCGTCGAGCGTCCGGCGGCCGCCTCCCCGGTGGAGATCGCGATCGTCGGAGCACTCGAACCGTGACGCCCCGGCGCGGGACGGGTCAGGGGACGGGCGCGAAGGCGCGGCGGTAGGCGGTCGGCGGGACGCCCACCGCCCGGGTGAAGTGGTGGCGGAGGTTGGCCGGGCTGCCGAGGCCGCAGCACTCGGCGATCTGGTCGACCGGGAGGGACGTGGTCTCCAGGAGTTCGCGCGCGCGGTCGACGCGGATGCCGCGCAGCCACGCCATGGGGGTCGTGCCGGTCGCGGCGTGGAAGCGGCGGATCAGCGTGCGGGTGGTGACGTTGGCGCGGCGCGCCAGGGCGGCGACGGTGAGCGGCTCGTGCAGCCGCTCCCGCGCCCAGTCGAGGAGCGGGCCCAGCTCGTCCGCGTCCGCCGGGGGGACGGCCGCGTCGATGTACTGGGCCTGCCCGCCGGGACGGTGCGCGGGCATCACCAGGCGCTTGGCCAGGGCGCTCGCCACGGCGGCGCCGTGGTCGTTGCGGACGACGTGCAGGCACAGGTCGAGCCCGGCGGCGGTGCCCGCGCTGGTCAGGACGTCGCCGTCGTCGATGTAGAGGACGGACGCGTCCACCAGCACCTTCGGGTGGCGGGCGGCCAGCTGGCCCGCGTGCATCCAGTGGGTGGTCGCGGGGCGCCCGTCCAGGAGCCCCGCGGCGGCGAGGACGAACGCGCCCGTGCACAGCGAGACGATGCGGGCGCCGTTGCCGTGCGCGGCGCGGACCGCGTCGACCAGGTCCGGCGGCTGCTCGTCGACGACGCTCGCGCAGGCGGGGATCACGACGGTGTCGGCGTCGGCGAGCGCGTCGAGACCGTGCCCGGTCTGCGGGACGAAACCGGCGGCGGTGCGGGTGCCGGGGGCGGCGCAGAGACGGAAGTCGTACCAGGAGTCGGCGAGCCCCGGGCGCTCGTACCCGAACACCTCGCACGGGATCGCCAGCTCGAAGATCGGCACCCCTTCGGTGACCGCGACGGCGAGTGTGTGCATGTCACTAATTTAGCGGTGATGGTCACTTCTGCCACTTGGGGCCGGGGGCGGCGCGCGCCAGGCTCGGACGCATGGACGACTTCCCCTCTGGACGAGCCTCCTTCGACCCGCCCCCCGAAGCGGCCGAGCGCGTGTGGCGGCAGGTCGTCGACCTGCTGCGGGACGAGCGCGAACGGATCGCCGGGCGGGACGTGAGCGCCCCCGTGGACGTGGCGGAGCTGCGCGCGGCGATCGGCGCGTACGACTTCGCCCGTCCCGTCCCGCCCCGCGAGGCGGTCGACGGGGTCGCGGAGCTGCTGCGGGCGACCACCGTCCACACCACGCATCCCCGGTACTTCGGGCTGTTCAACCCGACACCGACGCTGATGGGCGTGGTCGGCGAGACGCTCGCGGCGGCGTTCAACCCGCAGCTGGCCGCGTGGTCGCACGCGCCCGCCGCCGCGGAGATGGAGGCGCACCTGCTGCGGTTCCTGGGCGGGCGGCTCGGCTACCCGCCGGAGCGGGTCGCCGGGTCGTTCACGAGCGGAGGCGCGGAGGCGAACCTGACGGCCGTGCTGCTGGCGCTGACCAGGACCTGGCCCGAGTACGGCGAGAAGGGGCTGCGGGCGCTCCCCGGCCGCCCGGTCCTGTACGCGTCGGCCGAGAGCCACCTGGCCTGGCTGAAGATCGCGCACGCGACCGGGATCGGGCGGGAGGCCGTGCGCCTCGTCCCGACCGGGCCCGGGCTGCGGATGGAGGCCGCCCGGCTGGCCGAGCTGGTCACCGCCGACCGCGCGCGCGGCGACCTGCCGTTCCTCGTCGTCGCGACCGCCGGCACCACCGGCGCCGGGGCGATCGACCCGCTGCACGACCTGGCCGACCTCTGCGCGGACCGCGGCCTCCGCCTGCACGTGGACGCCGCCTACGGAGGCGCCGCGGCCCTGTCGGACCGGCTGCGGCCCGCGCTGGACGGCATCGAGCGCGCCGACTCGATCACGCTCGACGCGCACAAGTGGCTGAGCGTCCCGATGGGCGCGGGCGCGCTGCTCGGCACGGACGCCGGCGGCCTCGCGGAGACCTTCCGGGTCACCACGTCCTACATGCCGGACGAGATCCACGGCACCGTCGACCCCTACACGTCGAGCCAGCAGTGGTCGCGGCGGTTCATGGGGCTCAAGCTGTTCCTCAGCCTCGCCGTCGCGGGCCGCGCGGGCTACGCCGAGCAGCTCGAACGCGACGCCGACCTGGCGGACGCGCTGCGCGAGGGGCTCGCCGCCGCGGGCTGGGAGATCGTCAACGACACCCCGCTGCCCGTCGTGTGCTTCGCCGACCCGGCCGACAGGACGTGGGAGCGCCACGACGCGCTCGCCCGCGCGGTCGTGGGGAGCGGGCGAGCGTGGATCAGCCCCGTCCGGCTGGACGGGCGCGCCGCCCTGCGCGCCTGCGTCATCAGCCACCGCACCACGCTCGCGGACGTCGAGGAGCTCGTCACCGCCGTGACCAAGGCGCGCGCCTGAGCGAGGCGGGTCAGGGGACGCTGGCGAGGGCGCACAACATGGAGACGTCCTCGACGGACGGGCGGCCCTCCGCCGGGACGTCCGGACGCCAGTCGACGACCGAGGTGACGCCCGGCGGGAGGAGCTCCAGGCCGTCGAAGAAGCGCGCGAACTCCTCCCGGGTGCGGAGCCGGAACGGGACGCCGCTGCGCGGGTTGGCCTCCTCGTTCTCCGCGTACTGCCTGAATCGCGGTCAGGTCGCCCGCAGCGGACGCACCGGCAACCGATACAACGCCACCCCAGCGGGCCCAGCGACACCGCCAACAGGTCCAGATACCGGCCCCTGACCCTCACACCCTCCAGATCACGCCCCTTGAGTACTGAAGCGCCGCAGCTCGGCGGCTGCCAGTGCGTCACAGGCCAAGTCACGTGGGTCCGTCTCCCCGGGACTGCTTGCGGGACATTCACTCTGCAATATAGAGTTCTCTTTAATACAGATAACTCTAAGGAGTAACGTGATGGCTGGGGATTCACAGAGCTCGGCGCAGACGGCACTTCAGGAAGTGGTCGAGGACACCGAGCGGCTGCGCGCCGGGCGCGCGGCGACCGGCATGCGTCCTCGGTACCGCTGCTGGTCTTCGGCGCACTGACCCTCATCGGCGCCGTCCTGGTGAGCGCCCCCGACGCGTGGGACGCCTACTGGTTGCTGGCCGGGCCGAGCGGATTCCTGGGGACCTGGTTGTGGTACTCGCGGCAGGAGGCCCAGACCGGTGTCGGCCGGGGACGCGGGTCCTACCTACCGCTGGGTATCGCAGTACTCCTCGCCCTGCTGTTCGTGCCGCTGGGGTTCGTCGCGCCGATCCCGGCGGCCGGGCTCGGCCTCGCAGTCATCGCGATCCGGCAGCGCAACGGCTATCTCGGCCTGTGGGCAGTGATGTTCGGAATCATCGGCTGGCTGGAAGGGCACTACGTCATCAGCAACAAACTTGATGAGCGCACTGGCTCAACCGGGTACGACTTCGGCTATCTCGACCATTCGGGCCACGCGGTGTTCGCGCTGACCGGCCTGGCCCTTCTCACCGGAGGCGGAGCCGCGCTGTGGAAGGAGAACCGCCGGTGACCGGATCCAGTAGCGACACCATCGGCGATGCCAGCGGGGAGACCGGCGAGGAGACCGGCGGCCATCCGACCACGACGCTCAACGATGTCGTCCATCAGCGGGTCAGGCTCGGCATCCTTACCGTCCTGCAGGAGACACAGCGCGCCGATTTCGGCTACCTGAAGTCGGCCTTGGAGCTCACCGACGGAAACCTCGGGCGCCACATCGAGATCCTCGAAAAGGAGGGCCTGGTGGCCAGTACCAAGGGCTACCAGGGCCGCCGGCCGCGCACCTGGGTCGAGATCACCGCCGACGGCCGCCGGGCGCTGGCGACGGAGATGAAAGCGCTCAAGCGGCTCCTCACGCGGTTCGAGCACAGTCAGGAACCCTCCGCACAGGACTGACCCGGCCCACTCGTCATACGACCGCGCTGTTGTGCGTCCACCAAAGCGCACGCATTTGGGGCGGCGGAAGCGTGCCCGCGATACAAGGGTGAACAAGCACGCCTTCCTTCCTCGTCACCCCCACATAGCCCGGATCAGTCGGGCCCTCCCTTTCGCGAGGATGAAGGACATTGATCTTTCGCAATTCGCCAATGAGCAGGACCCGTCGCATGAAGCCGCTCTACCCGCTCGTCGCCGCGGCTCTGATCGGGACCGGCGTCGCCGTGACCTTCGGCGAGCGACCGGACCCGCCACGACTGTTCGCCACAGGGATCGCCGTCGGCCGGGACGGGCAGGCAATCGCGATACCGCCCGGGACGCGAGGCCGCTACATCCCGCATACGAGCTTCTTTGTTCCCGACGACCCGCATCTGCGCTCCGCGTACGCCGTGCCGGCTCCGGAGGAGGCGGAGCAATCACTCGGCTGGCTGAAGACGGGTTACGTTCCCGCTTCCTCGACCCCGTACGGCGAGATGGTCGAACGCGCCCTGCTCGACCTGCGGCTACTCACCGGCGACGACGGCGCGATGGTCGCGGCGTTGCACCCGAGATGGCGCTATGTCTGGCCGCGTGACGCGAGCTTCGCCGTGGCGGCGCTCAGCGTGACGCGGCATCACCCCGAAGCCCGTCGGATCCTGGACTTCCTGCAAAGGATCCACCCTGCCCGGGGATTCTGGCAGGCACGGTACCTACCCGACAGATCCGGAAGGGCACCGGACGACCGGGGTGAACAGATCGATGGCTCCGGCTGGGTACCCTGGGCCGTCTGGGTGTGGTTCACCACGAACGCGGATCGGCGGAATGCGGCCCAGACCCTGCAAGAGCTATGGTCCACCGTGGCCACCTCCGCCGATGCGGCCGCACACTCGCTGGAAAAGGAGGGGCTTCCCGCGGCATCGCCGGACTACTGGGAGAAACGCGAGCGTCGGACCACCCTCGGGACCGCCGCACCGCTTCTGCTCGGCTTGCGGGCCGCAACCGACCTCGCCAGAAGGACCGGCCGGCATGCCGAGGCCGCACAATGGTCGGACGCCGCACGTCGTCTCGACGGCGCGATCACGAACACGTTCGGAAGATCCGGCTACCCTCGGACCGTACCGGACGGCGGGGCGGACACAGCCGTCACCTTCCTCGCCCCGCCCTTCGCTCCGAGCGACCCCGCCGTCGACCACAGCGTCGCCGAGGCTGCCGGGAGGCTCACCCTGGCAAACGGCGGCATGAAACCCGGCTCGGCCTGGAAACGCGATGGCATCGCATGGACCGCCGAGACCGCGTTCTTCGCCCTGGCTGAGGCCGCCTCCGGCCGCAGCCAGGCCCGCAGCCGGCTCGCGTGGCTGGCCGCGCACCGAACGCCGCTGGGAGCACTCCCAGAGAAGGTCGACCCAGCAGGAAAACCCGTGTCGGTCGCACCCCTGAGCTGGACCGCCGCGATGGTAGTCCTCACCGCGGCCACGCTGGAATCCAGCCCCGCACTCGCCCCACCCACGCAATGAACCAGGCTTCGTCACCGACACGATCATCGCCGTCCGTAGCCTGTGAAGCGCCCCGGGTCGGATGGAGGCTCTTTATGAGGGGA
This sequence comes from Actinomadura verrucosospora, assembly GCF_039540335.1. Taxonomy (NCBI): domain Bacteria; kingdom Bacillati; phylum Actinomycetota; class Actinomycetes; order Streptosporangiales; family Thermomonosporaceae; genus Actinomadura; species Actinomadura verrucosospora. The sequence goes on from NZ_BAABEV010000054.1 coordinate 33,426, forward strand.
TCGAGTCATGGCACGTCCGTCTCCCTATCCCCCTGAGCTGCGCAGGCGCAGTCCGCGCGGTGGCCGAGGTCCGTCCGGACAGTTGTAGCGGCGGGACGGGTGCGCCGGTTCTCCAGCCGGAACGGGTGGTGGGGCGAGGACCGGCTCACCCCGGAGGAGATCGTCGGCGTGCTGATCCTGCTCGTCGGGGCGGGGCATCGAGACCACGATGCTGACGCTCGGCAACGCCTGGCACGCCGCCTGGCGGCACCCCGACCAGCGGGCGGAGGCGCTGCTTCCAGGAGACGGCGGGCGCGTCGAGGACTGGATCGAGGAGACCCTGCGCTGGGACCCGCCGTCGCAGGCGCTCGCCCGCACCACCACCGAGGACGTCGAGCTGCACGGCGCGACGATCCCGGCGGACGCGCGCGTCCTGCTGCTCGTCGGCGCCGCGGCGGCACCACAGCCTCAGCGCGAACCTCGGCCGGCTGGAGGCCCGCATCGCCCTCGGCGCGATCGCGGACGTCGTCGCCGACTACGAGATCGACATCGACGCGGCCCGGCGGGTCCGCTCCTCCAACGACCGCGGCTTCGCGTCCCTGCCCAGCCGCGTCACGGCGCGCCGCTGACCGGGGCGCCGGGGGTCAGACGATCGGGCGCCCGGTCCTGAGGCGGCGGCGGACGTCGCGCAGGTAGAGGTTGAAGGGGAACTCGCGGGCCGGGCGCGGCAGGGCCCGGTTGCTCACCGCCAGCACGCGGACGAAGCGGTCGAAGCGCGCCTGGTCGCGGGGCGTCCACGGGAAGCCGAGCTCGTCGCGGAAGGGCTGGGGAAGGAAGCCCATCGTCAGGAAGCGGTGGAACCGTCCGAACGTCCGGTGGACGGGCGCGGGCAGGAAGCGCATCTCGGCGAGGTCGCGCAGGTAGCCGCGGGTCACGTCGTCCATCTCGATCTTCGCCAGGCCCTCCCGCCAGTAGTCCTCGAAGGCGTCCCGGTCCGGCGGCCACATGTCCGGGGTGACCTGGAGGGTGGTGCCGAAGCGGGCGCCGTGCCGGTACAGGTCGGCGGCCTGGTCGCGCGACGGCGTCCCGTACAGCATCGTGTAGATCATCTCGACGCCCACGTAGAGGCACGCGGCGACCCACAGCTGGAGGTCGCGGTCGAACGCGTTGTAGGCGACGGGCTCCTTCGCGCGGACGTGCCGGTGCGCGCGGTTCACCTCGCGGCGCATGGCCTCGCGCTCGGCCTCGGTGCCGAGCATGGCGACGGCGATGTAGCTGAGCGTGGTGCGGGCCCGCTTGACCGGGTGCTTGTCGACGCGGCCGCTGTCGACCGTGCTCTCCGCGACGCCGTGCCCGATGGGGAGGCGGGAGAGCTGCATGACGACGTTGGACGCGGCGGCGGCCAGGGCCACCCCGCTGATCGAGTCCAGGACGACCTTCGGCGGCGTCTCCTCCACGGTCGCGGTCATGCCGGCCCCACCTCCGTACGGGCTCGCGCCTGCGCCCACGATTGATACAACGAGTCGAATTTCGTCTCACTGTGCCATCGTAAGTGCGCACTTGCAAGGCGCCCGGGAAGAGAGCGCCCTCACACGCGACCCGCACGGAGGCCGAGGCCGAACGTCCGTGCGGCGGGCGGCCCGGTCAGGCGTAGGGGTTCTCCATCGCCAGGACGCGGCCCGCGAACTCCTTCAGGGAGTCCAGCGCGCGCAGGTACGGCATCGGGCCGTAGGAGACGCGCGCGACGCCCATCTCCGCCAGCTCCGCGAGCGACGTGCCCGGGAAGTTGTTCGCGTTGACCGGGCCCGGGATCCCCTTGACCAGGGCCGGGACGGCGTCCGGCGGCGCCGCGATCGGGTACACGCAGTCGGCCCCGGCCTCCAGGTACAGCCGTCCCCGCGCGATCGCGGACTCGACCGGGTCCGGGAGCTTCGCCACGAACGTGTCGGCGCGGGCGTTGATCACCAGGGCGTCGCCGGCCGCCTCCCGGACGGCCGCGATGTACTCCGCCTGCGCCTCCGGCTCGGCCAGCTCCCCGGCGTAGGTGTCCTCCAGGTTGCAGCCCGCCGCGCCGATGGCGAGCAGCCGCTCGACCAGCTCCCCCGGCTGCAGCCCGTACCCGGCCTCGGCGTCCACGGTGACGGGGACGGTCGCCGCGCGGATCACGCGCTCCGCGGCGGCGAGCATCTCCTCCACGGGCGCCCCCTCGTGGTCGGGGTAGCCGAGCATGGCGGACACGGCGGCGCTCGCGGTGGCGAGGGCCGGGAATCCGGCCTCCTGAACGATCTTCGCGCTCCCCGCGTCCCACACGTTGGGCAGCAGCAGCGGCTCCCCCGGACGGTGCAGGTCCCGCAGCAGTGCGGCGTTGTCGGTCATATCTGTCCCCTTCCTTCCCAAGAGGGACGGAGAACGCGGCCGCGTTGTGACACCCGCGCCCGGCGGCGGCCCCGTCCCGCCGTCCCGGCCATGGGTTAGCGTCAAGGTGATCATCCGCTTGCGACGAGGGAGTACGCAATGCAGCCGTGGTCCGCCGATCTCGCCGGCCGCCTCGAAGACCACGTCGTCAGCAGCGAGCTGCTGCGCGGCAACCCGCTGGACGACCCGCACGAGCGGCCGGTGCTGGTGTACGTACCGCCCGGTTACGACGACGAACCCGACCGCCGCTACCCCAGCGTCTACGTGATCACCGGTTTCACCGGCCATGTCGGGATCTGGCGCAACCGGACGCCCTACCGGCGGCCCTTCCCCGAGACGGCCGACGAGGTGTTCGCCTCCGGGGAGGCGCCGCCCGCGATCGTGGTGTTCGTGGACGCCTGGACGGCGCACGGCGGCAGCCAGTTCGTCGACTCCCCCGGCACCGGCCGCTACCACTCCTACATCTGCGACGAGATCGTCCCGTGGGTGGACGGCCACTACCGGACGCTCGACGCGCCCGAGCACCGGGCGATCAGCGGCAAGTCCAGCGGCGGCTACGGCGCGATGATCACGCCGATGCTCCGTCCCGACCTGTTCGGCGCGCTCGCGACGCACGCGGGCGACGCCCTGTTCGAGTACTGCTACCTGACCGAGTTCCCCAAGTGCGTCCGGCACCTGCGCAAGTACGACGGCGACATCCTGCGCTGGTGGGACGACTTCAGGAGCCGCACCTCGTTCACCAAGCCCGAGGACATGGAGCTGCTCAACATCCTCGGCATGGCCGCGTGCTACTCCGCGCGCGAGGACGGCACGCCCGAGCTGCCGTTCGACCCGGTCACCGGCGTGCTCCGGCCGCGGGTGTGGGAGCGCTGGCTCGCCTGGGACCCGGTGCGGATGGTGCCGGAGCACGCCGAGGCGATGCGCTCGCAGCGGGCGATCTGGATCGACGGCGGCACGCGCGACGAGTGGTACCTCGACATCGGCGCGCAGGCGTTCCACCGGGCGCTGCTCGACGCCGGCGTCGCCGAGGACGCGATCCACTTCGAGCTGTTCGACGCCGGTCACGGCGGCATCGACTACCGCTACCCCCTGGCGCTCTCCTGGCTCTGCCGCCGCATCGCCCCCTGACCGACCCCGCCGGGCGGCCGGCGTCTCAACGCGCGCGCCGCCCTCGCGGTTCCCTGCCCGCCGGGCCGGGCCGATCTCCCGGCCCGGCCCGTTCGCGCTGCTCCGCCACGGAATTCAATGGATTTCAGAGAGGCGCCCGGCAGGATTGAAAATCCAGAACCAAATGGATTTATTGACACCTTTCTCCAACCAGGGTGCACTTCGGGTCAGCTCATCCGGATGAGTCCCCCATCCAAACCCCCCGCCGGGCGGGCGGCGGTTCATGGAGCGCTCTTACAAGGGCCTCCACGTGCCCACCCCCTCCGCCCGCCCGGCACGTGGAAGGAGCACCCCCGTGCGACACCAGACCGCGATCGGGGCGGCGGCGTTGTCCGTCGGCCTCGCCGTGGCGATGTCCTCGCCCGCCTCAGGTGCGACACCCCGCACCGCCCCCGGCGCCCCGGCCAAGCCGGACCCCCGCGCCGTCGCCGCCGCCTCGGCCGACCGCCTGGTCGCGGCGAAGCCCGCCGCGTTCAAGAAGGCCCCCAAGGACAAGATCGTCCGGCGCGGGGTCACCTCGGGCCTGCGCGGCCTCCAGTACGTGGCCTACGAGCGCACCTACGACGGCCTGCCCGTCTACGGCGGCGACTTCGTCGTCACCACCAACGCGAGCGGCGGCGTGCTGAGCACCTCCGTCGACCAGACCCGCACGCTCGACGTGTCGACCAGGGCATCGGTCGGCGAGGCGGAGGCCGCCAGGACCTCGCGCGCCCGCGTGTCCAAGGTCGAGACCGCCTCCACGCCCCGCCTGACGGTGCTCGCCGAAGGCGCGGGACGGCTCGTCTACGAGACCGTCGTCAGCGGCACCCAGAAGAAGGCCCCGACGAAGCTGCACGTGTTCGTCGACGCCAAGAGCGGCAAGGTCGTCAAGACCTACGACGAGGTCCGGGACGCTGCCGACGACCGCAGCTACTACCACGGCACCGTGGACCTCAGCACCGCCGCCACGTCCATGACCGACCCGCAGCGCTCCGGCATCCGGTGCGGCGGCCAGAACGGCTCCGCCTACACCGGCACCGACAGCGCCTGGGGCAGCGGCAGCGGCACGGACCTGGAGACCGCCTGCGTCGACGCGCTCTACGCCGTCCAGAAGGAATGGGACATGCTGGGCTCCTGGCTCGGCCGCAACGGCATCAACGGCAGCGGCGGCGGCTTCCCGCTCCGCGTCGGCCTGAGCGACGTCAACGCCTACTGGAACGGCAGCTACACCAACTTCGGCCACAACCAGGCCGGCACCAAGCAGGCCACCTCGGTCGACGTCGTCGGCCACGAGAACGGCCACGCCGTCTTCACCACCACGCCCGGCGGCGACAGCGGCGGCAACGGGAACGAGAAGGGCGGGATGAACGAGTCGGCCGGCGACATCTTCGGCGCGCTGACCGAGCACTACATGAACGAGCCCGCCACCCTCGACCCGCCGGACTACCTGGTCGGCGAGGAGGTCGACCTGGTCGGCCAGGGCCCTATCCGCAACATGTACAACCCGTCCGCGCTGGGCGACCCGAACTGCTACTCGTCCTCGATCCCCAGCACCGAGGTGCACGCGGCCGCCGGCCCGCAGAACCACTGGTTCTACCTGCTCGCCGAGGGCTCGAACCCGAGCAACGGCAACCCGACCAGCCCCACCTGCAACAACTCCACCGTCACCGGCATCGGCATCCAGAAGGCCGGCCAGATCTTCATGGGCGGCCTGAACCGCAAGGTGACGAGCTGGAGCCACGCCCGCGCCCGCGTCGAGACGATCAACGCGGCGCTGCAGCTGTTCCCCGGCTCGGCCACCGAGTGCAACGCGGTGAAGGCGGCGTGGAGCGCGATCAACGTTCCCGCGCAGAGCGGCGAGGCGGCCTGCGGCACCCAGCAGAACGACTTCTCGGTCACGCTGAGCCCCGGCTCGGGCAGCGCCCAGGCGGGCGGGACGGCGACCGCCACGGTCGCCACCCAGACCACGGGCGGCACCGCCCAGCAGATCTCGCTGTCGGCGACGAGCAGCCCGTCCGGCCCGACCGCGACGTTCTCCCCATCCACGATCACCTCGGGGCAGTCGTCCACGATGACCGTCACCGTCCCGGCCGGGACCGCTGACGGCACCTACCGGCTGACCGTGCTCGCCGACGGCGCGTCCGTCGACCGCACGGCCACCTACACGCTGACCGTCGGGCAGGGCCAGCCCGGCTCCGTCTACTCCGACGACTTCGAGTCCGGGACGGGCTGGACGACCAACCCGAACGGCACCGACACCGCCACCGCGGGCCGCTGGGAGCGGGGCACCCCGCAGCCGACCAGCTACTCCGGCACCAACCTGCAGCTCGCCGCCGCGGGCGGCAGCGGCGCCCTCGTGACGGGCGCGGCCGCCGGAACCGACGCCGGAACCTACGACCTCGACGGCGGCGTCAGCAGCGTCCAGTCGCCGGCGATCAGCCTGCCGAGCGGCACCCTCTCGCTGAAGTTCTCCTGGAACTTCGCCTACCTCAACAACAGCTCGACCGACGACTACCTGCGCGTCCGCGTCGTCGGCGCGAACGGGTCGAGCACCGTGCTGAACCAGAGCGGCGCCGCGGCCAACAAGGCCGGGGCGTGGCAGACGGCGACGTACGACCTGTCCGCCTACGCCGGCCAGTCCGTCCGCATCCTCGTCGAAGCGGCCGACAACGGAACCGGCAGCCTCGTCGAGGCCGGCATCGACAACGTCACCATCACCAAGGCCTGACCGCCCCCCGCCCGCGGCCCGCGACGGGGCCCGCTCCCCCGTCGCGGGCCGCGCCCTACCTGGAGGAACGCATGAGATCGCGCATGATCGCGAGCTTGGGCGCGGCGGCCCTCGCGGCGTCGGCCCTGCTCGCCCCGTCCGGCGCCGCGGCCGCGCCCGCCCCGCTGGCCGCCCCCGACATCTCGCTCGCCAACGTCAAGGCGCACCTGTCCCAGCTGCAGAGCATCGCCACCGCCAACGGCGGCAACCGCGCCCACGGCCGCCCCGGCTTCCGCGCCTCGATCGACTACGTGAAGGGCAGGCTGGACGCCGCCGGCTACCAGACCAGCGTCCAGTCGTTCACCTACAACGGCTCCACCGGCTACAACCTCATCGCCGACTGGCCGGGCGGCGACACGAACAACGTCCTGATGACCGGCGCGCACCTCGACAGCGTCACGGCCGGGCCCGGCATCAACGACAACGGCTCCGGCTCGGCCGCGAACCTGGAGATCGCCCTCACCATCGCCCGCGAGAAGTACGCGCCCAAGCGGCACCTGCGGTTCGGCTGGTGGGGCGCCGAGGAGCTCGGCCTCGTCGGCTCCACCAACTACGTCAACAACCTCGCCTCCACCGAGCGGTCGAAGATCAAGGGCTATCTGAACTTCGACATGGTCGGCTCCCCCAACCCGGGCTACTTCGCCTACGACGGCGACGGCTCCAGCGGCAGCGGCGGCCCCGCCGGATCCGCCGAGATCGAGCAGACGCTGCGCGCCTACTTCCAGTCGATCAACGTGCCCGTCCAGGACACCGCGTTCGACGGACGCTCCGACTACGGGCCGTTCATCCGGTACGGGATCGCCGCCGGAGGCCTGTTCACCGGCGCCGAGGGACGCAAGACGACGCAGCAGGCGCAGCTGTGGGGCGGCCAGGCCGGCGTCGCGTTCGACCGCTGCTACCACTCGTCCTGCGACACCACGTCCAACATCGACGACACCGCCCTCGACCGCAACGCCGACGCCATCGCCCACGCCGTCTGGACGCTCGGCGGCGACGGGGGCACCACGGAACCGCCCGGCGACACCGTCTTCACCGACGACCTCGAATCGGGCACCGGCTGGACGACCAACCCGAACGGCACCGACACCGCCACCGCGGGCCGCTGGGAGCGGGGCACCCCGCAGCCGACCAGCTACTCCGGCACCAACCTGCAGCTCGCCGCCGCGAGCGGCAGCGGCGCGCTCGTGACGGGCGCGGCCGCCGGAACCGACGCCGGGACCTACGACCTCGACGGCGGCACCACCACCGTCCAGTCGCCCGCGATCGCGCTGCCCGCCGGCTCGAAGACGCTGTCGTTCTCCTGGTACCTCGCCCACCTGAACAACAGCTCCACCGACGACTACCTGCGGGTGCGGGTCGTCGGGCCGAACGGCTCCACGACCGTCCTCGACCAGGCCGGAGCGGCGGCCAACCGCGCCGGCTCCTGGCAGACGCAGACCGCGGACGTCTCCGCCTACGCCGGCCAGACCGTCCGCATCGTCGCCGAGGCCGCCGACAACGGAACCGGCAGCCTCATCGAGGCCGGCCTCGACACCATCAAGATCACCAAGTAGCCGCAGGCTGTGTCGATCGCAGTGCCCTCCTCCGCCTGGCCTCTGGCCCGGCGGGGGAGGGCACAGCGACGGAATCGCCTCGCCTGCCTGGCGGCACGGTGCGGGTTGTCGGTGGGGCGGAGCAGACTTGAGTCATGTGCCGCAGTATCAAGACGCTTCGACCGCCGTACTCCGACGACGTCACCGACGAGGACGTGCGGGCGGCGGCGCTCCAGTATGTGCGCAAGATCTCCGGGTTCCGGGCGCCCGCCTCGCATAACGCGGAGGCGTTCGACCGGGCCGTGGAGGAGATCGCGCGGAGCACCGCCGCCCTTCTCGAAACCCTGGAGGTGCGGGGGCGCCGTTAGCCCTCGGCGGCGACCAGTTCGGCGATCTGGACGGTGTTGAGGGCCGCGCCCTTGCGCAGGTTGTCGCCGGAGCAGAACAGGGCGAGGCCGTTCTCGACGGTCTCGTCGCGGCGGATGCGGCCCACGTAGGTGGGGTCCTGGCCGGCGGCCTGGAGCGGCGTCGGGACGTCCGAGAGGACGACGCCGGGCGCCCCCGCCAGCAGCTCGCTGGCGCGCTCGGGGCTGAGCGGGCGCTCGAAGCGGGCGTTGACCTGCAGGGAGTGGCCGGTGAACACGGGGACGCGCACGCAGGTGCCCGAGACCTTCAGGTCCGGAAGCTCAAGGATCTTGCGGCTCTCGTTGCGGAGCTTCTGCTCCTCGTCGGTCTCGGCGAGGCCGTCGTCGACGATCGAGCCCGCCATGGGGAGCACGTTGAACGCGATCGGGCGCACGTAGACCGACGGCTCGGGGAACTCCACGGCCGTCCCGGCGTGGGTCAGCCGGTCGGCGGTCTGGACGGTCTTGGCGGCCTGGTCGTGCAGCTCGGCGACGCCGGCGAGGCCGCTGCCGGAGACGGCCTGGTAGGTGGAGACGACGAGGGCGGTCAGCCCGGCCTCGGCGTGCAGGGGGCGCAGCACCGGCATGGCGGCCATCGTGGTGCAGTTCGGGTTGGCGATGATGCCCTTCGGGCGCTGCCTCGCGGCGTGCGGGTTGACCTCCGCCACGACCAGCGGGACGTCCGGGTCCATCCGCCAGCCCGAGGAGTTGTCGATCACGACGGCTCCGGCGGCGGCGACCTTCGGCGCCAGTTCCTTGGACGTGGTCTTGCCCGCGGAGAACAGCACGATGTCGAGCCCGGTGTAGTCGGCGGCCGCCGCGTCCTCGACGGTGACCTCGCCGCCGTTCCACGGGAGCCTGCGGCCCGCGGAGCGCGCGGAGGCGAAGAGCCGCAGCTCGTCGACCGGAAATCCTCTTTCGGCCAGGATCTCGAGCATCTTGGCCCCGACCTGTCCGGTGGCCCCGACGATGCCGACTCTCATGCCGCTCCCTCGTGTAGATCGCTTGACCGGGCGAGTCTGCCCAGGTCGGATACAGGACGTCCAGTGATTAACCCTACGCGGAGGGGTCGAGCACTGCTTAACGGAAGGCGTCCAGCCCGGTGACGGCCTTCCCGAGGGTCAGCAGGTGAACCTCCTGGGTGCCCTCGTAGGTCAGGACGCTCTCCAGGTTGTTCATGTGCCGGATCACCGGGTATTCGAGCGTGATCCCGTTGGCGCCGAGGACGGTGCGGGCCTCCCGGGCCACGTCCAGCGCGGCGCGGACGTTCGCGAGCTTGCCGAACGAGACCTGCTGCGGGGTCGCGTTCCCCTCGTCCTTCAGCCGCCCGACGTGCAGGGCGACGAGGCCCGCCTGGCCGAGTGCGACCTCCATCCAGGCGAGCTTCTCCTGCGTGAGCTGGAACGACCCGATCGGCTTGCCGAACTGCACGCGGGTCTTGGCGTAGTCGACGGCCGCCTCGTAGCAGGACCGCCCGGCCCCGACCGCGCCCCACAGGATCCCGTACCGGGCCTCCGAGAGGCAGCCGAGCGGGCCCTTCAGGCCCTTCACTCCGGGCAGCATCGCCGACTCCGGCAGGCGCACGCCGTCCAGCACCAGCTCGGAGGTGACCGATGCCCGCAGCGACAGCTTGCGGTGGATGTCGCTCGTGGTGAACCCCGGAGTGCCCTTGGGGACGAGGAAGCCGCGGATCCCGTCGTCGGTGCGCGCCCACACCACCGCGACGTCGGCGATCGAACCGTTGGTGATCCACATCTTGGCGCCGTCCAGCACCCAGCCGGCGCCGTCCCGGACGGCGCGGGTGAGCATGTCGCCGGGGTCGGAGCCGCGGTCGGGCTCGGTCAGCCCGAAGCAGCCGATCGCCTCCCCCGCGGCCATCCTCGGCAGCCACTCGGTCTTCTGGTCCTCCGAGCCGTACTTGTGGATCGCCGCCATCGCCAGCGAGCCCTGGACGGACACGAAGCTGCGCAGCCCCGAGTCGGCCGCCTCCAGCTCCCGGCACGCCACCCCGTAGGCGACGGCGCTCGTCCCGGCGCAGCCGTAGCCCTCCAGGTGCATGCCGAGCAGGCCCAGCTTGCCCAGCTCGGGGGCCAGCTCGCGCGCGGGGAACGTCCCGTCCTCGAACCAGGCCGCCAGGTGCGGCGCCACCTTCTCCGCCACGAAGGCGCGCACGGTGTCGCGGACCATCCGCTCCTCGTCGGTGAGCCGGTCGTCTACGCGCAGCACGTCCATGCGGGGTCTCCTCCGTCCGGGGCCGTCCGCGACGAGGGTACGTCGCTGGGCCGACCCTGACCGGGCAGGGGTGCGATCAGGGATGAATCAGGGCGAATCCGGATGTCAGAGTTACCTTTCGCTGGGCATGATCGAGGCATGGACATGGACAAGACCACGGGCAGGCAACTCCGCCGCACGCACGAGGGACGCATGGTCGCCGGGGTGTGCTCCGGCGCGGGCCGGTTCCTCGGCGTCGACCCCAACATCCTCCGGCTCGGCCTGGCCATCTTCACGATCTTCGGCGGCGCCGGCGTCGCGCTCTACGCGATCGCGTGGCTCCTCATCCCCGAGGAGGGCGCGCAGAAGTCGGTCGCCGAGGACCTGTTCAAGAAGGCGAGCGACTCCCCGACCGTCCAGGACGCGGTGCAGAAGACGAAGGACGCGGTCAACAAGAACCGCACCCACGCCTAGGACGCCGGGATGCCGGACAGCTCGTCGCCGCCCCCGGCGGAGGGGGTGACGACGACGGGTTCGACGTGCTCGCGCGTCCCGGCGACGACGCCGCCGCGGACCTGGTTCCAGCCCAGGGTGAGGATCGCGGCGGCCGACAGGCCGAGGACGCCCGCGAGCGCCACCACCGTCTCCGGCCCCAGCACCTGGGCGGCGGCGCCGCCGACGAGGATGCCGACGCCCTGACCGGCGAGGATGCCGGACTGGGCGAGCCCGAACGCCTGCCCCCGCCCCGACGCGGGCACCGCCCCCACGAACGCGGTGTTGGCGGCGAGCTGGTAGGCGCCGCCGACGCCCGACAGCGCCCACAGCACGACGACGCACCACAGCGGCGGATGCGCGCCCGCGCCGATCAGCGGCAGGCACGCCAGCATCGACATCCAGCCCATGACGTGGAGCCGGCTCGCCGGACGGACGAACCGGCTGAACAGCAGCGACCCCACCACCATGCCCGCCGGCATCGCCGCCAGCAGCAGCCCGGCCGTCACCGCCCCGCCCCCGAACGTCGCCGCGTACGGGACGGCCAGGCCCTCGGGGATCACGTAGAACGCGCACAGCCACGCGAACAGCACCAGCGACCGCAGCACCGGATCGCCGAACACCAGCCGCACGCCGTCGCGCGTCCCCCGCCACAGCCCGAGCGACTGGGGCTCCCTGCTCCGCTGCGCGGGCCGCCGCCGCAGCCCGCCGATCAGCACGACGGCGGACGCGCCGAACGTCAGCGCGTCCAGCCCGAGGGCCTCGTAGGTCCCGACGACGGCGACGGCCGCGCCGCCCAGGAGGAAGCCCAGGACCTGCGTGATCTGCTGGGTGACGCTCGCGATCGCCGAGCCCGCCACATATCGGTCGCCTTCCAGCACGTCCGGCATGACCGCGGCGCGCGCGGCGGAGAACGGCGTCCCCAGCAGCACCGTCAGGAACACCAGCCCCGCGAGCCCCGCGACCGGCATCGGCACGAGCGCCATCACCGCCACCAGCCCGGCCCGCAGGACGTCGCAGACGACCATGACCGTCCGGCGCGGGAACAGGTCGGCGAGGCCGGACAGCACCGGCCCGCCCACGATCGGCGGGATGTAGGTCAGCGCGTACATCAGCGCCGTGAGCAGCGTCGACCTGGTGTGGTCGTACACGAGCACGGCCAGCGCGACCTGCGCGAGCTGGTCGCCGACGAACGACAGGGCCTGCGCGAGCCAGAGAGCGCGGAACTCGCCCACCGCGAACACCTCGCGGTAGGTCGCCTGCTCATCCGGCGGACGACGATGCCGGCCGGTCTGCCTTCCCGCCACGCACGCTCCAGTTCAGCCCGCCCGGTGCCGGGCGCCCTCCCCTATTAACTCACGCTGCGTGGCAGTCGCGTGACCTACAGTGCGCATTTCCCTGATCAATATCCGAGTTCGTGCAGTCGCTCGTCGCTGATCCCGAAGTGGTGCGCGATCTCGTGTACGACTGTTATCCGGACTTCTTCCACAACGTCCTCCGCGGTGTCGCAGATCCGGAGGATCTCGTGGCGGTAGATCGATATGTGATCGGGCAGGACGGCCCCGTACCAGTCGCCCCGCTCGGTGAGGGGGATGCCCTGGTACAGGCCGAGAAGGCCGCGCTCGGGCGCGTCGTCCTCCACGACGATGACGACATTGCGCATGTGGGCGGTCAGCTCCGGCGGCACACTGTCGAGAGCCTCCGCCACGAGGTCCTCGAACGCCTCTCGCGACAACTCCATCACACTGGTCATTCTGCTCGACAGAAGGGGAACACGTGCCCAAGGTCCGCGCCGCGTCGACCCAGGCCCTCGCCGCCGTGCGCGCACAGGCCGCGCGCGCCCGCGCCGCCTGCTCGCCCGTCACCCGCCGCGCCCGGCCCGTCCTCACCAGCCGCTGGACGCGGTTCTCCCTCGTCATCGTCGTCGGCCTCGCCGGAGGCTATCTCGGCCTCCTCGCCGGCGGCAGCTACGTCACCCCCGTCGGCCCCGCGGACGTCCAGCTCACCCTGCACCCGTCCCTGCACGGCGGGACGACCCTGAAGCTGCCCCCGCTCGGCTCCCTCCGCCTCGACACCCACGGGGGCCCGGTCTCCCTGGAGGCCCGCCTCACCGACCTGCGCCCCGACCAGGCCAAGAAGCTGATCGAGGACGACACCGAGGTCGACCGCCTGACCGACCAGATCGCCGGCCAGCTCCGGCACGGCCTCGCCGAGCTCCTCCTGCGCGCCGTCCTCATCGGCCTGGCCACGAGCTTCGTCGCGTCCCTGGCCCTCTTCCGCTCCTGGCGGCGCGCCCTGCTCGGCCTGGGCTCCGCCGCCGCCGGCCTCGTCGCCCTCACCCTCATCACCTGGGGGACGTTCAACCCCCAGTCCATCGCCGAGCCCCGCTACACCGGCCTGCTCGCCAACGCCCCCCAGGTCGTCGGCGACGCCCGCAGCATCGTCGAGCGCTTCTCCGCCTACCGCGCCCAGCTCGCCCGCCTCGTCGGCAACGTCTCCGAGCTGTACGCCACCACCTCCACCCTCCCCACCTACGAGCCCGACCCCTCCACCATCCGCGTCCTGCACGTCTCCGACATCCACCTCAACCCCGCCGCCTGGAACGTGATCAAGTCCGTCAGCACCCAGTTCAAGGTCGACCTCATCATCGACAGCGGCGACCTGATGGACCACGGCAGCAAGCCCGAGGACAAGTTCGCCGACGAGATCTCCGGCCTGAAGGTCCCCTACGTCTACGTCCGCGGCAACCACGACTCCAAGGTCACCCAGAAGGCCGTCGGGCGGGAGAAGAACGCCATCGTCCTGGACGGTGAGACCCGCGAGGTGGCGGGCCTGCGCGTGTACGGCCTCGGCGACCCCCGCTTCACCCCCGACAAGAGCACCCGCGACGACTACGTCGGCGCCGACCAGCTCCGCGCCGAGGGCCTCAGGCACGCCGACGAGCTCCGCAAGGCGGGCAAGCTCCCCGACCTCGTCGTCACCCACGACCCCACCGAGGGCGAAGGCTTCTCCGGCGTCGCCCCCATGGTCCTCGCGGGCCACACCCACACCCGCTCGACCAAGCTCCTGCCCACCGGCACCCGCCTGTTCGTCCAGGGCTCCACCGGCGGCGCCGGCCTGCGCGGCCTCGAACACGAGGAGCCCACCCCCATCGAGCTGTCCGTCCTCTACTTCAGCCGTGCCAGCCACCGCCTCCAGGGCTGGGACGACCTGCGCCTCGGCGGCCTCGGCCTCACGTCCGCCCAGATCGAACGCCACCTCGAACCCGCCCCGGACCGCCCCGTCACGCCCCAGCCCCCGGCCGCGTCCCCGCCCGCGTCCCCGACGTCCCCGTTCCCCTCGGAGTTCCCGTCCGACTGGCCGTCCCGCACCCCGTCCCCGACCGTCACCCCGTCGCGCACCACCTCTCCGAGGTAACCGTTTGCACGCCGCCCCGCCGCGTCCTCTAGACTTGGCGAGTCGAGTGGCGACCAAGTCCGCCACCACGGGCCCCCTTCGTCTAGCGGCCTAGGACGCCGCCCTTTCAAGGCGGTAGCGCCGGTTCGAATCCGGTAGGGGGTACCACCCACACTGCTGCATGATCATTAGCCGTCCAGGTCGTCACTTCCCGTGACGCCTCCGATGGCACTCCGTAGTCGCATGGGGTCCCAGCCCTCCACCGCCCCTTCAGATCGGCGTCGAGGACCCCTCCGGCGATCCCCCTGCACCGGCCGCGGAGCACCCGGGGCGTGTTCACCCGGGCGGCGTTCGCCCGGCCCCTGGCGGCGCGAGGCGGAGCGGCCTCTCGGACGGAAACGGTTCCCGTTCCCCCTTCCACTCGCCTGATAAGATCGCCGCGAAATAAAAACTGAAAAAGCCGTCTCGGCTCTTCAGTCGTCCGTGGAAGCGGGCGCACGAAGGGCCGGGGCCAACGCCTCCGGGATCCCTTTGTGCGCCCCAACAAACAAAGGGGTTCCGGTGGAAAAGAAATGGCGCCCGCGAGTTTTGCTCGCAGGCGTCCGCAGATACCTGGAGACGCTGTCGAGCGATCTCCGGGCTGCGGACAAAGGAATGCTCGCGATGGTCATGATCGCGAGCGCGGCGGGTGTCGCCAACGGCTTCATCCTGGCGCTGACGGGCGTGACCAAGAGTGTCGGGCCGCTGACGGCGGCCTGCGTCTCCGTGTTCTTCGGAACGCCGGTCATGTGGGTGTTCTTCAGACCGTCGCTGCGAAGCCGCTGGTCCGTATGGATGCCGTCCCTCCTGCTGGGCCTCAGCATGGGGGTGAACAACCTGGCCTACCAGAACGGCTTGCGGTGGGTTCAGTTGCAACTCCTCCAGCCGCTCTCGTTCCTGTTCAGTGCCATCTTCCTGATCGGCCCCAGGGTCGTGCGGGACGCCAGGAGCGGGAGGTACTCGACCGCCATGTGGCCGGTCCTGGCCGGGCTCGGTATCTGGCTCCTGTCCGCCGACACGGCCGGCGGCGCGGGCGGGCGAGCCTTCACCGACGCGATACCGCGGATCCAGGTGCTGGGCCTGCTCGTTCCGGACTGGGGGCTGGGACTCGGAACCCTGTTCCTCACCGCGGCCACCTACGCCTACTACAGCAGGAAGATGGAGGTCTTCGGCAAGGATGTCCGCGGGAAGATCAACACTCTCGCCGGCATCCCCTGCTTCGTCGTCCTCGGGCTGGGCGCGCTGGCGTTCGAGAGCGACTGGGCCGGCATCACCGACGGCTACTGGCTGTATCTGCTGATCTGCGCGTGCAGCGGGATGGTCCTCTCGCTTCTCAACGGAGTCGTCATGGTGTGGGCCTTCGACAGGGGGCTTCTCGCGTCCACGACCGTGATGCTCTCCCCGCTGCGAACCCTCCTCGGAACGTTCCTGGGGATGGTCGCGGCGCACACCGCCCCCGGCCCCCTGGGACTGGCGGCGATCGGCCTGATCCTCGTCGCCTCCTTAGGAGCGGCGGTGATCCAGAGTCGTCAGGACGGCTCTGAGTGACCCGGCGGCGGGGAGGCTCTGCCTCCCCGCCGTTCGCGTGCCACCGGACTAATCCGGTTGGCCGGGCCGCCGGGCCCGGCTAATGTTCGTCCCACCTCGCGGCTGCTGAACCTCGGGGAGTCCATCGCCCACGGAGCGATGTCCCGTGCGTCCGCTCTGGACGATCACGTCTGAGACCCATGCCCGAAATCCAGCAGCCACCAAGGAAAGCCCATGACCGCGTCCCCGCAGGATTCCCGCCTCGTCCGCATGGACGACGGCTGGCTCCGTCTCCCCAACCGGTGGGACATCCCCGTCGAGATCTGCGCCGGCGCCGACGTGCCGATAGAGCCCAGCGCCATCGACGAGATCCTCACCGTGCTCGAAACCGCCGGCACCCTGGCGCGGCTCGCCGACGCGACCGGGCACCCGGGCGCGGTCATCGACCGCGTCGCGCTCACTCCGGACCTCCACAAGGGCGCCGGGATCCCCATCGGCACCGTGCTGCGGACCAGCGGCGCGCTGATCCCGCAGGCGGTCGGCAACGACATCAACTGCGGCATGCGCCTGGAGACGACCTCGCTCACCGTCGACCAGGTCCGTCCCCGGCTGGACGCGCTGGAAGGGCGGCTGCGGCACCTGTTCTTCGAGGGCGGCCGGCGGATCGCGCTGTCGGGGCTCCAGCGGGAGGCCCTGCTGCGCGACGGGCTGCCCGGCCTGCTCGCGGCGCCGGGAGATCCCGCGAGCGGCATCTGGTCGCAGTACCGGCCCGAGGACGTGCGGCCGGGCCGGATCCACGGCGAGCGGTACCCGGTCACGACCGCCGAGCCGTTCCGCGACTGGATCGACAGTGCGGGCGGGACCAGCTACGACAGCATCATCGGCAGCGTCGGCGGCGGCAACCACTTCGCCGAACTGCAGTACGTCGCGTCGGTCCACGACCGGCAGGCCGCCTACGCCTGGGGGTTCGAGCCCGGGCAGGTCGTGCTGATGGTGCACAGCGGCTCGCTGTCGCTGGGGCACCAGGCGAACGCCGACGGCCTGGAGCGGG
The DNA here is from genome assembly GCF_039540335.1 of Actinomadura verrucosospora. Classification (NCBI taxonomy): domain Bacteria; kingdom Bacillati; phylum Actinomycetota; class Actinomycetes; order Streptosporangiales; family Thermomonosporaceae; genus Actinomadura; species Actinomadura verrucosospora. The sequence continues at coordinate 50,385 of NZ_BAABEV010000054.1, forward strand.
CGAGGAAGGCGTGGCCCGCGTCCGTCCCGCTGCCGGACAACAAGATCCTTCCCATCCTGCTCGGCGAGCGGAACGAGGCCGCGCTGCGGCGCTACCTCGACGCGTTCGGCAACGCCGCCAACTTCGCGGTCGGCAACCGGTTCTTCCTCTCGCTCATGCTGCGCCAGGGCCTCGCCGCGGAGTGCGGCGACCTCACCGGCGACCTGGTCTACGACGCCCCGCACAACCTGCTGTGGCGGCACGACGACGGGTCGGTCGTGCACCGCAAGGGCGCGACGCCCGCGGGCGGGTACGCCGACACGGCGGGCGGGCCGTACGCGATGTGGGGCGAGCCGGTCATCGTGCCCGGGTCGATGGGGGCGGCCAGCTACGTGCTGCGGGGGCGCGGCGACCCGCGGACGCTGGCCAGCGCGTGCCACGGCGCCGGCCGCCGCGTTCCGCGCGGCGCGGCGTCCCGGGCCGGCGACGCCGAACTCGACGCGTTCCTCACCGGGTTCCGCGTGGTCACGCCCCTCGACCACCGCGACCCCGCGGTCACCCGCCGCGCGGACGTCATGGCCGCCTGGCGGCGCGACCTCAAGCAGGAGGCGCCGTGGGTGTACAAGGACATCGGCCCGGTCGTGTCCAGCCTCGAACGGGCCGGCGTCGCGGACCCGGTGGTCGAGCTGCGGCCGCTACTGACCGTCAAGGGATGACCCGCCGGGCGGGGCCGGCCGTCCCGGCGGAGGATGCCGGTCCCGCCCCTTTCCCGCAGGCCGGACGCCCTTTCCCGCGGGCCGCCCGCCCCTTTCGAGCCGGCCGCCTTCACCGGAATAGTTGAAAGATCAGCCTTGATACGCCATCGGCGAATGGAAGCCTGGGCGGCCGGTTAATCGACCGTCCGAAAAGTGGCGGAGCGCCGCTCCATACGCGCGACCTCCCCGTTCGCCGTCAACCCGTAGCCGCCCGGCGGACAAGGGGTTGAAATCCACGGGAAGTTAGGTCAAGATCACCCAGATGCTCCCGCCGCGGGCGGCGGTTTATGTCGAACCGCGCCCGCCGTATGACGCTTGTGTGTGACCACCTGAAGCCATCGGCAACTGGGAGGCGCCCGAGTGAATGGGTCTGACCTGCGAACGGATGGATTATCCCCTCGAATTGAGCAATCAACCCCCGCGTCCGCCTCGGGCGTACGGCGGACTTCGGATCTGCTGCAGACCTCGCCCTATCTGACATTCGTCCGCCCCGGCGACGAAAGCCCGGTCGTCTACGCGATCGACGAACTGACGCCGGCATATCCCGACGTGACGGCGCCGGAATGGGCCGCGTTCGGGGCGATCGGCCTGGACCGTTCCGTGGTCTGGCACGGGGACGCCGCCGCGCTCGACGCCCTGAACGACGCCGCGGCATCGCCCGTGGAGCGGCCGGTGCTCGCGGCGGCGCACGGCCCCGCGGTCGTCGACGACCTGGCCGGCCGCGGCTGGCTGCAGCCCCCCGCGGACCTGTGCGCCGACTACCTGCTGACCACCGCGCAGATCGAGGTCACGGCGCACTGCAACTGGGGCTGCGAGTTCTGCCCCGTCTCACTCGACCGCAAGCCGGCGGCGACGATGCCGATGCCGCTGTTCGAGGAGATCATCGAGAAGATCGCTCCGTACGACACGATCCGGTACGTCACGTTCCACTTCTACAACGAGCCCACGCTGGACCGCTTCTTCGCCGAGCGCCTGGCGGTCCTGCGCGAGCACCGGCTGAAGCTGCGCCTGTTCACCAACGCCAGCAGGCTCACCGAGGAGAAGGTCGCCCTGCTCCGCCAGGGGGACACGCTGTTCCAGCTCGTGGTGAACCTGCCGGCGCTCGACGAGGACTCGTTCCGCGACCTGACGGGCACCAGGGGACTCGCGCGGACGCTGGCCGGCGTCGAGGCCGCGCTCGACGCCGGGCTGCCGATGGAGATGGTGGTCAACGGCGGCGGGGACGACGCGCGGCGGCGGCTCGGCGAGCTGCGGGCGCGGTTCGAGCCGCGCGGCGTCGCGGTCCGCTCGACGCTGCTGTCGGACCGGGCGGGATCGCTGGCGGAGGACTACCACCAGGACGTCCGCGTCGAGGGCAGGCTGCGGGGCTGCGGCTGGCCGGTGAACCACGCGCATTTCTCGGTCGGCGGCGACATGTTCATCTGCTGCAACGACTACTACCAGCGCGAGAAGTTCGGCAATATCCGCTCCGGCTCCGTGCACGAGCTGATGACGAGCGAGGCGGCGGTCCGGCTGCGCCGCAGGGTCTTCGGTGTCGCCGACGCGCCCGACGACTATCTCTGCCGAACGTGCCATGACCAGCTGCCCGACTTTCCCCGCCGGCAGTTCCGCCCGCTCGCCAGCTTCCCGGTGAAAGGCTGCCACCGGGGGGTGGGCCGTGCCTGAGGAGACCGCTCCCCGCAGCGTTCGCATCTGGTACGTCTCCGGACAGCGTCTCTGCAATTTCCGGTGCGCGTACTGCGTTTCCGTCAACGACTACGCCAAGAGCAATTCCGGCGACTGGTCCGACGAGGACCGGTCCCGCTTCGAGAAGATAGTGGACTGGATCGCCGACCGGCCGTTCCAGATCGGGGTCCGGCTGGCGACATTGGGAGAACCGTTCGCCTCGCGGCCGTTCCTGTCCAAGGCGGCCGGGCTGAGCACGCGTCCGAACATCGACTTCGTCGAACTGCTGACCAATGGGTCGCTGCTGAAGCGCCGCCTTGAGCAGCTCGACCGCGAGGGGGACATCGGCAAGATCTCACTGTGGGTGACCTACCACCCGACGGAGATCCCGCTGGCGCGGTTCATCGCGAACGCCCGCTTCGCTCAGGAGCGCTACGGCTGCTTCGTCGTCGTCAACGGCCTGCTGTTCCCCGACAACGAGCAGGAGGTCGTCGATCTCGGGCGCGCCGCCGAGGACGCGGGCCTGCGGTTCAACCTCGACCTCGGCTACGACCCCCTCACGCCGCACGGCGTGCACACCGAGCTCGGCGCCATGGTGCCCGTGCTGCGCGAGCGGGCGGAGGACGGGATCGACCGCGCGATCCGCCTCGGCGCGCATCCCGAGCTGCTCGACCTCAACATGGCCGCGATGCGGGACCTGCGCGGGGAGACGTGCAGCGCGGGCCACGACTACTTCTACATCGGCATCCGCGGCGACGTGTACCGGTGCTCGCGCTACCAGGCCCTGGACAAGGACCGCATCGGCAACGTCCTCGACGAGGGGTTCGAGCTCCGGCCGGCCCGCGAGCCCTGGGCCGCCTGCGGAGCCGGATTCGGCTGCGGCAACAAGGAGGACTTCCTTCACCTGCGGCGCCGCCGCCCCGCGGCCGGACCGCCGCCCCCCAGCCTCGGCTGGGTCGACCGCGACGCGCCCGCGGCCGCCGGCCGGACCCGCCGCGGCGGCGCGCCC
>NZ_BAABEV010000055.1:0-52965 GCF_039540335.1 Actinomadura verrucosospora
CACGTTGTCGCGCTTGTCGATCTCGAACTCAAGCCAGGCACCCCGACTCGGGATCACCCGGCACCCGTAGATGTCCTTGTCCGACGCCTTGTCCAGCGCCCGGTCGAAGTACACCCCCGGCGAACGCGTGAGCTGGGACGTCACCACCCGTTCCGTGCCGTTGGCGATGAACGTCCCCTTGGGGCTCATCAGCGGGAAGTCGCCCATGAACACCGTCTGGCTCTTGATCTCACCGGTGGTGTTGTTGATGAACTCCGCCGTGACGAACAACGGGGCGGAGTAGGTCATGTCCTTCTCCTTGCACTCCTCGACGGAGTACTTCGGAGGCTCGAACCGGTGGTCCCGGAACGACAGGGACATGGTCCCGGAGAAGTCCTCGATCGGACTGATCTCCTCGAAGATCTCCTCCAGCCCCGACTGCGTGGGAACGTCCCTGCGCCCGGCCTGGTGAGCCGCCTCGACCCGGGCCTTCCAGCGCTCGTTGCCGACCAGCCAGTCGAACGAGTTGGTCTGCAGGGCAAGGAGGTCCGGAACCTCGAGGGGCTCGTGGATGCGTGAAAAGGAGACGCGGCGGGGACCGGCGGGTACGGCGGAAGCGGTGCGCGAGGCTGCCAACAGGTGTGTCCTTCCGAGGGCTCGCGGCGGACTGGCGGCGCGCACGCCGGACGACTTCACGGCCGATACGGGAGGAGGGGACGTCGAGGCGAGCGCGGAAGGGCAGCATAGAGCAGAATGCAGACAGATGTCCACACCTACTTCAATTGTCAACCTCGATCCCGGGACCAGGATGACACGCTTCCCTCTCCCCCGTCAAGCCGCACACCGGAGAAGACCCATGAAAGGAACGTTCGGGTAGTTCGCGGTCAGAAGTACGCCTGCCACGCGGATGAAATTCCCGATGGGAGCCGGTCCGTCCACGGTACGGGCGGGCACCGACTTTGGTCGGTGTCGGCGCGCGGCCCCTGCCGCTAGCCTCGGCCCGTGAGCGAGACGTTCCACCAGGCGGGGCACGGCGCGCGGCGCCTGCTGTGGTCCGCGGCCTGCGTCGCCGCGGCGGCCGGCGCGCTGGGCGCGCTGACGCTGTGGGGCCGTTTCAGCGCGGACGTGACCGGCGCCGTCCTGACCCTCGACATCGCGGTCGCCCTGGCGAGCTGGCTGCTGTCACCGCTTCTGCTCTGGCGGCCGGTGGGCGTCGCCATGGCGCTGACCGTGCTCGCGGCGCTGTCCCCCACCGCCACCCCGGCGGCCAGCATCGGCGTGCTGCAGGTCGCGCAGCGGCGCCCGTTCCGGGTCGCGACGCTGGTCGGCGCGGCGGGAGTCGCGGCGCACGTCGCGCAGGGGCTGTGGCAGCCGAACCGGGGCATCTCCTTCGGCTGGTGGCTGCTGCTCATCGCCCTCGGCTACGGCGCGCTGGTCGGCTGGGGCGCGCTGGCGCGGGCGCGCCGGGAGCTGCTGGTGTCGCTGCGCGAGCGGGCCCGGCGCGCCGAGGCCGAGCAGGGCCGGCGGGTCGCCGAGGCGCGCATGGCCGAGCGGACCCGGATCGCCCGGGAGATGCACGACGTGCTCGCCCACCGGCTGTCGCTGCTGGCGACCTACGCGGGCGCGCTGGAGTACCGGCCGGACGCCCCGCCGGAGAAGCTGTCGCACGCGGCCGGGGTGGTCCGCGCCGGGGTGCACCAGGCGCTCGACGAGCTGCGCGAGGTCATCCTGCTGCTGCGCGCCGAGGACGCCGACGAGGAGGACCGGCCCCAGCCCGTCCTGCGGGACGTGCCCCGGCTGGTGGAGGAGTCCCGAGACGCGGGCGGGCGGGTGGAGCTGCGCGACGAGACGGTCGGCGCGTCCGCCCTTCCGGCGGCGGCCGGGCGCACCGCGTACCGGATCGTGCAGGAGGGGCTGACCAACGCCCGCAAGCACGCCGCGGGACGTCCCGTCCGGGTGGTGCTGGAGGGGCGGCCCGGGGCCCGGCTCGTGGTCGACATCCGCAACCCGCTGCCCGAGGACGGCGCGGGGCCGCTCGCACCCGGCAGCGGGACGGGCCTGGTGGGACTGACCGAGCGGGTGCGCCTGGCGGGCGGGCGGCTCGACCACCAGGCCGCCGAGGGCGAGTTCCGGCTGCGCGCCTGGCTACCATGGCCCGCGTGACCCGTCCCCTGCGCGTCCTGATCGTGGACGACGACGCCCTCGTCCGCGCCGGTCTGTCGATGATGCTGGACGGGACGGGCGGCATCGCCGTCGCGGGCGAGGCCGCCGACGGCGACGAGGTGCCCGCGGCCACCGACGCGCACGCCCCCGACGTCGTGCTGATGGACCTGCGGATGCCGCGCGTGGACGGCATCACCGCGACCCGCAGGCTGCGGGCCCGCCCGAGCCCCCCGGAGGTCATCGTGCTGACGACCTTCGACTCCGACGAGAACATCCTGCACGCGCTGCGCGCGGGCGCCAGCGGGTTCCTGCTGAAGGACACCCCGCCGGACCAGATCGTCCACGCCGTGCGGCAGGTCGCCGCCGGCAACCCGATCCTGTCGCCGCGCGTCACCCGGCGCCTCATGGACCGCGCCGCGGTCGAGGCCGGCGCCTACCAGCGCGCCCGCGCGGCGCTCGCCCGGCTGAGCCCCCGCGAGAACGACGTGGTCCTGGCGATCGCCCGCGGTCGCTCCAACGCCGACATCGCCGCCGAGCTGTTCATGAGCGTGGCCACGGTCAAGGCGCACGTCTCCAGCGTCCTGACCAAGCTCGACCTGGACAACCGCACCCAGATCGCTCTGCTGGCCCACGACGCCGGCCTCGCCTGACCGGCTCGCCCGCTCACCTTCGCACCGTCCCCCCTTGCGCGCCGCCGCAGCCGCATGCCAATCTTGGAACGATCATTCCAAGTTGGGGAGGCGGACCGGTGCCGGACGTCAAGCACTTCGATCCCGACGCCGTCCTGGACCGGGCGGTGCGGCTGTTCTGGCGTCGCGGCGCCGCCGCGACGGGCATCGCCGAGGTGGTGGCCGAGACCGGCGTCAACCGGTCGAGCCTGTACGCGACGTTCGGCGGCAAGCGGGACCTGTACGTGGCGGCGCTGCGCCGCTACACCGAGCGGCAGTCGCGCCCGGTGTTCGACCGGCTCGCCGCCGACGGGCGGGGTTTGCCGGGCATCGCCGCGTTCTTCGACGGGCTCGTCGCCGCGCGGTGCTCCGGCGAGCACGCCCGCTGGGGCTGCATGGTCTCCAACGCCCACGCCGCGCAGGACGGGGACGACCCCGACGAGCGGGAGGTGCTCGACGCCCACCATGAGGCACTGTGCACCGCCATGCGCTCCGCCCTTCTCGCAGCCCGCGAGCACGGGCAGCTGCGCGACGACGTGGACGTGGGATCCGCCGCGCAGATGCTGGCGCTGCTGGCCTACGGGGTGAACCTGCGCTCTCGCGCCGGGGCCGGCCCCGGCGAGCTGGCGGACACCGTGGACGCCGCCCTGCGCTCCCTCTCCCCCGCACCTGACCAGCCGTGAAGGAGACGACGATGGCCGAGTTCAGCGTCTACGACGAGACCGACGCTCCCGCCGACGCCCGCCCGCAACTGGAGGCCGCCAAGAAGCGGATGGGGTTCGTCACCACGCTCAACGGGGTGATGGCCGAGTCGCCGGAGCTGCTCGCCGGCTACAACGCCCTGTCGGAGCAGTTCATGAAGTCGTCGCTGCCGGGCCACGCCAAGCACACCGTGCTGATCACCGCCAGCGTGCTGAACGGCTGCGAGTACTGCGTGGCCGCGCACTCCACGGTGGCGCTGCGGGCCCGCGTCCCCGCCGAGGTGGTGGAGGCGCTGCGTGCGGGGCGGGCCCTGGACGATCCCGCGCTGGAGGCCGTCCGCCGCCTCACCGGAGCCATGGTCACACGGCGCGGCTGGGTGGACGACGCGGACGTCGAGGCGTTCCTGGCCGCCGGCCACACCCGCCGCCACGTCCTGGACGTCGTCCTCGGCGTCGGCATGAAGACCCTGTCCAACTACACCAACCACATCGCCCACACGCCGCTCGACCCGGCCTGGAAGGAGCAGGAGTGGACGGCTCCCTCCTGACGGAGCCGCTCACACCGCGGCGGTCCGGGCCCCGGCTTCCCCGGACGCCGTCTCCGCGGCCGGCGCGGGCTTCGCGACCGCGCCGCTGCGGGCCGACGCCGCCACGAGCACGGCGAGCACGACGAAGATCGCGGCGGCGATGGCGCCGGTGAGGTGCAGGCCGGCGGTGAACGCGGCGCGGGCCCCGTCCAGCAGCTCCTCGGCCCGCGCGGGCGGCAGGTGGCCGCCGGCGGCGACGGCGCCGGCCAGGGTGCGGGCCGCGGCCCCGCCGACGTGGTCCATCCGGGCCTGGTAGACGGAGGCGCCGATCACGCCGATGACCGCCAGGCCCAGCGATCCGCCGAGGTAGTTGCCGGTCTCCGACATCGACGCCGCCGAACCCGCGCGTTCGGGCGGGACGGACCCGACCACCAGGCCGGTGCCCAGCGCGAACAGCGGGCCGGTGCCGAGGGCCAGGACGGTGATGCCGGCGATGACGGCCGCGGCCCCGTCCGACACCGTCAGCGGGAGGCAGCCCACCGCCGACACCGCCAGTCCGGAGGCGATCGCGGTGGCCGGGCGGATCCGCCTGGCCAGTGCGGGCGCCGCCATCGTCCCCACCGCGACGCCCAGCCCCATCGGCGCGAACAGCACGGCCGAGGCCAGCGGCGAACGGCCCAGCACGTCCTGCAGGTACTGGGTCACCATCAGGCCCGTCCCCGCCATGGCGACGCCCGCGAGCACCAGCGATACCAGGACGGCGCTGAGCGGGCGGCTGCGCAGCAGCCGCAGGTCCAGCAGGGGGTGTTCGAGCCGGAGCTGGCGCCGGACGAACACGGCGCCGGCGACCGCTCCGCCGGCGAGCGCGGCGGCGGGGACGGCGCCGCGGCCGTCGGCGAGCGTCAGCTGCTTCAACCCGTAGACCATCGGCAGCACGGCGGCCAGGGAGAGCCCGACGCTGAGCGGGTCGACGCGCCGTCCGGCCGACCGGTCCCGGAACTCCGGCAGCAGGAACGGCCCGGCCGCCAGCAGCAGCGCCATGACCGGGACCGCGACCAGGAACACCGATCCCCACCAGAAGCGCTGGAGCAGCAGCCCGGCCAGCACCGGGCCGAAGGCCCCGCCCGCGAACTGGCAGGTGGCCCAGATCGCGATGGCCTTCCCGCGCTCGCGCTCGTCGCGGAAGATGTTGGTGATCAGCGCCAGCGTCGAGGGCATCAGCGTCGCGCCCGCCACGCCCAGCAGCGCCCGGGCGGCGATCAGCGTGCCCGGGCTGGGGGCGTAGGCGGCGACGGCCGACAGGACGGCGAACGCGGCGGCGCCGGCGAACAGCAGGCGGCGGCGTCCGATCCGGTCGCCCAGGGTCCCCATGGTGATGACGAAGCCGGCGACCATGAAGCCGTAGGCGTCGCTGATCCACAGCTGCTCGGTGCCGCCGGCCCCCAGGTCGGTGCTCAGCTGCGGCAGCGCCAGCAGCAGCGCCGTCATGTCCATCGCCATCACCAGGGACGGCAGCGCGAGGACGGCCAGCGCGAGCCACCGGCGCGTCCCGGCGTCCTGCCCGTTGTGCTCCATGTCGTTCTTCCTCTTCGGAGTGGGATCACGTGTCACGGGGTGATCGGAGCGGGCGCGCGGTTCTCGACATCGGTCCGCGGGAAAAAACTGGGAAGGTGTGTCGAAGGCGGCTGAACGGCTCCGACGTCTCCCCTGCGAGGCGCCGCCGGGGCGCCGGGGCGGAGGGGAGACCACCGTGAAGTACATGCTCATGCTGTACGCGTCGCAGCGGGCCTACGACGAGATGGCGGGCAACGTGCCCGAGGGCGAGGCCGTCTGGTCCGCCGAGGAACTGGCCGGGATGCACGCGTTCATGGAGAGGTTCAACCAGGACCTGGTCGAGTCCGGGGAGTTCGTGGACGCCCAGGGGCTGGCCGCGCCCGTCCACACCCGTCGCTTCCACATGAAGGACGGGGCCCCGGCCGTGACCGACGGCCCCTACCCCGAGACCGCCGAGGTCCTCGCCGGATACACCGTCATCGAGTGCGACGGTTTCGACCGCGCCTCACAGATCGCCGCACGGCTCGCGCAGTGCCCCGGCCCGCGGGCGGCACGGGAGCGGGCGTACGTGGACCTGCGGCCGATCGTCGACGGGCGCGCCGACCTGGAACCGTGACCGCGCCGCCGGAGGAGGCCTGGGACCTGCTGCGCCCGCTAGCGCCGCAGGTCCTCGGCGCGCTGGTGCGCCGGTACGGGCACTTCGACGCCGCAGAGGACGCCGTCCAGGAGGCGCTGGCCGCCGCCGCCTCGCAGTGGCCGGAGCAGGGGCTTCCCGCCGACCCGCGCGCCTGGCTGATCACGGTGGCGTCCCGCCGGCTGACCGACCTGCTGCGCGCCGAGCGGGCCCGCCGGCGACGGGAGGACGCCCTGGCCGCGTGGACGCCGCGGGACGCCTGGCTCGCTCCCGGCGCCGACCGTCCGCCGCAGGACGGCGACGACACCTTGATCCTGCTGTTCATGTGCTGCCATCCGGTACTGGCGCCGGACCTGCAGATCGCGCTCACGCTCCGCTCGGTCGGCGGGCTGACGACGGCCGAGATCGCCCGCGCGTTCTTCGTCCCCGAGGCGACCATGGGGCAGCGCATCAGCCGCGCGAAGCGGCGCGTCCGCGACAGCCGCGTCCCCTTCCGGATGCCCGGCGCGGACGAGCGGCCGGCCCGGGTCGCCGCCGTCCTGCGCGTCCTCTACCTGGTCTTCACCGAGGGGTACGCCAGCACGGCCGGGCCGCACCTGTACCGGGGCGAGCTGGCGACCGAGGCGATCCGGCTGGCCAGGATCGTGCACCGGCTGCTGCCCGGCGACGCCGAGGCGACCGGTCTGCTCGCGCTCATGCTGCTCACCGACGCGCGCCGTCCCGCTCGGACGGGTCCGGGCGGGGTCCTGGTCCCGCTCGCCGAGCAGGACCGGAGCGCGTGGAACGCCGAGTACATCGCCGAGGGGGTGGAGCTGCTGTCGGCGGCGCTGCCGCACGGGCCCGCCGGCCCCTACCAGGTGCAGGCCGCGATCGCCGCGCTCCACGACGAGGCCGCCACCGCGCGGGACACCGACTGGCCGCAGATCGCCGCCCTCTACGGGGTGCTGATGGAGCTGTCGCCCAACCCGATGGCGGCGCTCAACCACGCCGTGGCGGTCGCGATGGCTCGCGGGCCGGCCGCCGGGCTCGCCCTGCTGGAGGGGCTGCGGGACGACGCGCGGATCGCCGGGCACCACCGCCTGCACGCCGTCCGCGCCCACCTGCTGGAGATGTCCGGCGACGCCGCCGCCGCGCGGGCGTGCTACCTGGCGGCGGCCGAGCGCACCCACAGCCTTCCCGAGCAGCGCTACCTCCATGGCCGCGCCGCCCGCCTGGCGCGGATGGCCGCGGCGCCCGAGCGTCCGGCGGGCCGCTAGCCGCGCAGGCGGGTGACCGCCTGCGGGGTCAGGTGCCGCGCGAGCTCTTCGAGCAGGCCGACGATCTCGGCGACCCGGTACGGGTCGTCGGTGTCCAGGGCCGCCGCGAGGGCGGCGTCGACGGTGCTGGACCGGACCTCCTCCACTCTGGCGGAGGGCTTCGGGGCGGGGCGGACGCGGACCCGGCGGCGGTCGTCGGGATCGGGCTCGGTGACGACGGCGCCCGTGTCGCGAAGCCGGGCGACCGCCGCCGACACCGCGCTCTGCGGAAGGCCGGTCCGGTCGGCGATCTCTCCGACGGCGCTGCCGGGGTGCGCGCGCACGTCGCTCACGACGATCAGGACGGTCCGGACGCTGGTGGAGTGCCGGCCGATGCCCTCGGTGGGCAGGGCCTCCTCGCCGATCTTCATCAGGGTCCGTCCCAGCAGGAAAAGCTCGACTCCGTCCATGCCGCCAACTTACATCAGATTTGATGCATCAGACTTGATGTATCAAATTTGATGCTTTACGGTCGTCTCGGACGGGCGGAACCGCCCCCCGACCGAGAGGACCTTGCGATGGACACCGCCACGACCCCGACGACCGCGGGCATGCTCCGGACCGACGGCGCCGAGCTCTACTACGAGGTGCGCGGCACCGGTCCGATGCTGCTGATCTCCCAGAGCGGCGAGGGGGACGCCGGGCGCAGCACGGACCTGGTCGACCGGCTCGTCGCCGACCACACCGTGGTGACCTACGACCGCCGCGGCCTGTCCCGCAGCGTGCCGGACGACCCCGCCGCCGGGGTGAGCCTGGCCGCCCACGCCGACGACGTCCACCGCCTGCTGGCCGAACTGTCGGACGAGCCGGTGCTCATGCTGGGGTGCAGCCTCGGCGCCTCCATCGGGCTCCACCTGGCCGCCGACCACCCCGGCCAGATCAGCGTGCTCGTCGCCCACGAGCCGGTCACCCCGCGGCTGCTGCCCGCCGACCAGCGCGCCCGCCACGAGCGGGAACTGGCCCACATCCAGCGCGTCCACCGGCGCGACGGGCTCGCCGCCACGTTCGCGGCGATCGCCGGCGTGCTGGGCATCGACCCCGCCAGCCCCGACGTCGAGCCCGGCCTCACCCGGCACCCCATGACGCCCCAGCGAGCGCGCAACTTCGACTTCTTCGTCGAGCACGACTTCACCGCCGTCATCAACGACACCCTCGACGTCGCCGCGCTCACCGGGACCCCGACCCGGATCGTTCCGGCCTTCGGGCGGACCACCCCGCGCACGGTCTTCGACAGCAGGTGCGCCTTCGCGCTGGCCGACCTCGTCGGCACCGCGCCCCGGGAGTTCCCGGGCGGCCACAACGGCAACACCACCCACCCCCGCGCCTACGCCGCCGCTCTGCGCGCCGCCCTCAGCGCCCCTTGATCTCCCGCTCCGGCCCGGCCGCGGTCACGGGCTCGGCGCGGCCGTGAGGGCGCCGGCGCGGGCGGCGGCGTCCGCGGACGCGGCGGCCCGGTCGGCCGTCCGCTCGTCGACCGGCTCCCCGGTGATGAACAGCCGGTAGTAGAGGGGGGCGACGGCGAGCCGGACGACCTCGACCGCGTCCGTGCCCGCGGGGACCTCGCCGCGCTCGACGGCGCGCCGGACGATGACGGCGGACTGCTCATGGCGCCGGGCGAAGAACGCGTGCAGGGATCGGGCGGCGTCGCCGCTCTGGGCCGCGGCCAGCACGAAGGCGCGCGCGACGGGGCCCTCGACGGGATCGGCGAAGCCGGCCGCGACGAGCCGGGCGAGGGCGCGCAGGTCGCCCGCGAGGGTGCCGGTGTCGGGGATCGGCCACGGTTCGGCGGAGGCGATCCCGAGGGCGTCGGCGATGAGGCCGTCGGCGTTCTTCCACCGCCGGTAGACGGTGGTCTTGTGGACCCCGGAGCGGGCCGCCGCCGCTTCGACGGTGAGCCCCTGGTAGCCGTGCTCGGACAGCACGGCGAGGGTCGCCTCCCGGACGGCGTCGCGCACCCGCGCGGTGCGGCCGCCGGGGCGGACGGTCCCGGGCCCGGCGGCGGTCACCGCGCGGTCCTGCGGTTCCTGCTGTTGTCCATGCAACCGATGCTAACGCAACAATGATTGCGTTAACTTTGTCCTCGGGCGGAAACAGCAGTGGAGGGACGAGGGGGGACGAGATCCATGACAGAGGGTTCGCACGCCACGATCGAGGAGTTCAGGGTGTCCGGCCCGGACGCGGGGCCTTACAGCGTCGCCGCCGGGCCGGACGGGGCGTTGTGGTGCACGCTCGTCCACGAGGGCCGGATCGCGCGGCTGGCGCCGGACGGGGGCCTGACCGTGCACGGGCCCGTCCCCGCCGGACCGATGATCATCACGGCGGGCCCGGACGGCGCGCTGTGGTTCACCGCGTTCCACGGCGACGCGATCGGCCGGATCACCCCCGAGGGCGAGGTCGCGCGGTTCGCCCTGCCCGCGGGGTCGGGGCCGTGCGGGATCGCGGCCGGGCCGGACGGCGCCCTGTGGTTCACCCGCATGCACGCCGGCGACGTCGGCCGGATCACCGTGGACGGCCAGGTCAGCGCCTTTCCGGTGCCGGGAGAGGGCGCGATGCCCTCGATGATCGCGGCGGGTCCCGACGAGGCCCTGTGGTTCACCCTCAACCAGGGCAACGCCGTCGGGCGGATCGCGCCGGACGGGGAGGTCGCCGTCCATCCCCTGCCCACCGAGGGCTCCGCGCCGGTCGGCATCACCGCCGGGCCGGACGGCGCGCTGTGGTTCACCGGCATCGGCGCCGGGCACATCGGGCGGATCACCACCGACGGGAAGGTGACCGAGTTCCCGCTGCCCGACCGGGAAGCCCGCCCGCACGCCATCGTCGCCGGGCCCGGCGGGGACCTGTGGTTCACCGAGTGGGCCACCGCCCACGTCGGCCGCATCAGCCCCGACGGCCGCATCGACGAGCACCCGCTGCCGACGCCCGGATGCGAGCCGCACGGCATCGCGGTCGGACCGGACGGCGCCCTGTGGGTGGCGCTGGAGATCGGCGCGCTCGCCCGCGTCGCCGTCGCCTGACCCGCCGCCGCGGGCCGGACGGTTCGATCCCCGCCGAAGCGTCCGGGGGCGACCGTGGGCGGCATGGGTTCCCCAACGCACGCCACCGAGCCCCCCGCCGCCCCGCCGACCGGCCCCGCGTCCCGGCGCGGGGCGGTGCTCGCGATCCTGTGCGCCGGGATGTTCCTGGTGCTGCTGGACGTGACGATCGTCAACGTCGCGCTCCCCGGCATCGGCCGGGCGCTCGGCACCGGCCTGCCCGGCCTGCAGGGCGTCGTGGACGGCTACGCGGTCGCGATCGCGGGGCTGCTGCTGGGCGGTGGTGCCCTCGGCGACCGGGTCGGGCACCGCCGGACGACGCTCACCGGGTTCGCGCTGTTCGGGCTGGCGTCGCTGGCCTGCGGGGCCGCACCCGGCGCCGGCCCGCTCATCGCCGCGCGCGTCGCGCAGGGGGCGGGCGCCGCGCTGCTGCTGCCCGGCAGCCTCGCCCTGATCACCGCCCACTATCCCGGACGGGCCGAGCAGGCGCGGGCCCTCGGGGTGTGGGCCGGAATCTCCTCCACGGCGCTGCCGGCCGGGCCGCTGCTGGGCGGGCTGCTGGTCGACACGATCGGCTGGCGCTGGATCTTCCTGCTGAACGCGCCGATCGCCGCGGCGGCGATCGGCGGGGTCCGCGCGCTGGTGCGCGAGCCCCGCCGTGCCCGGCCGGGCGCGGCCCCGGACCGGGCGGGGATGGTGCTCGCGCCGCTCACCCTCGGCGGCCTGGTCTGGACGGTCATCGCCGCGGGCCACGGCCACCGGGACGGCGCCGCCGCCACCGCCGTCCTCACGCTGGCCGCCGGGACGGCGTTCGTCCTGGCCGAGCGGCGCGCGGCCGCGCCGATGGTCCCGGGCGGGCTGCTGCGGGCCCCGGCGTTCCTCGGCGCCGGCGCCATCGCGCTCATCATGAACCTGGTCACCAACGGGGTGCTGTTCGTGGCGACGCTGCGGCTCCAGCAGGCCGGGGACCGCTCCGCGCTGGTCGCCGGGGCGATGCTGCTGCCGATGGCCGTGCCGCTGGCGGTGCTGGCCCCGGTGAGCGGGCGCCTCACCGCCCGGTTCGGACCGCGGGTGCCGCTCGCCGCGGGCGCCGCCGTGGCCGCGGCCGGATCCCTGTCGCTGCTCGGCCCCGGTCCCGGCGGGGGCTACGCGGCGCTGCTCCCGGCGCTGCTCGGCATCGGGATCGGGGACGGCCTGATCGTCACCGCGGTGGTCGCCGCCGCGATGCGCGCCGTGCCCCCGGCGCACGCCGGGCTGGCCGGCGGGTTCAACAACACCGCCCGGCAGGTCGGGACGGCGCTCGGCGTGGCCGTCTACGGGGCGGTCGCCGGTCCGGCGCTCCACCCGGATTTCGCCGCCGGCCTGCACGTGCTGGCCTGGGCGAGCGTGGCGCTGTGGCTGTCCGCGCTGGCCCTCGTCCGCGTCGTCCCGGCCCGCGGGCGGACGGAAAACCGGTTGGCAGGACCGGCGGTCCAGCCCTAGAACAGTCGCATGCTGCGCAAGTACCCCCGGACCCGGCACATCGCGGGCTCCCGGCTCCAACCGGGCGACCACGACCTGGCCGCCGTGCCGTTCCGGGCGATCGCCGGGCGGTACCTGGTGGTGGAGGAGAAGCTCGACGGCGCCAACGCCGGCATCAGCTTCTCCTCCGGCGGCGAGCTGCGGCTGCAGAGCCGCGGCCACTACCTGACGGGCGGGCCGCGCGAGCGCCAGTTCGGGCCGCTGAAGGCGTGGGCGGCGTCGGTCCAGCACGTCCTCCGCGAGCGCCTGCAGGACCGGTACGTCCTGTACGGGGAATGGCTGTACGCCAAGCACACGGTCTTCTACGACGCGCTCCCCCACTACTTCTGCGAGTTCGACGTCCTCGACCAGACCGACGGGACGTTCCTGTCGACCGAGCGGCGCCGCGAGCTGCTCGCCGGGACGCCGGTGGTGTCGGTGCCCGTCCTGCACGAGGGCCCGCTGCCGGACGTGGCCGCGCTGACGAAACTGGCCGGCCCCTCCACCTGCCGCACCCCGCAGTGGCGGGACGCGTTGCGCGCGGCGGCCGAGGCCGGCGGCGCCGACCCCGCCCGCGTCGTCGAGGAGACCGACGCCTCCGAGGAGATGGAGGGCCTCTACATCAAGGTGGAGGAGGACGGGAACACGGTGGACCGCTACAAGTGGGTCCGGCCGAGCTTCCTGACCGCGATCCTCGATTCGGGCACCCACTGGCAGGAGCGGCCGATCGTCGCCAACGGCCTGGCCGACCCGGAGGTGCTGTATGCGGGTGTTTGAGGAACTGTGCCCGGCACCGCCGCACTGGACCGTCCCGTGGGAGCGGATCCGGGACGCCTTCGGCTGGGTGCGCGACATGGCGGGCGTTCCCCAGGACGCCGTCTACCACGGTGAAGGCGACGTCGAGACCCACACCCGGATGGCGTGCGAAGCGCTGGCGGCGCTGCCGCAGTGGCGCGCCCGCCCGGCGCGGGAGCGGGTCCGCCTGTTCACCGCCGTGCTGATGCACGACATCGCCAAGCCGCACTGCACCGCCCTGGACGACGACGGGCGCATCACCGCGCGGGGCCACTCGCGCCGCGGCGACCTGATGGTGCGGCGCATCCTGTGGGAACTGGGCGCGCCGGTCGCCTGGCGCGAGCACGTGGCGGCGCTGATCCGCCACCACCAGGTGCCGTTCTGGGCCCTGGAGCGCCCCGACCTGCGGCAGATCGCGTTCCGCGTCAGCCTGCTGGCCCGCAACGACGACCTGGTCCTGCTGGCGTCCGCCGACATCCTCGGCCGGATCTGCCCCGACACCGAGGAGCTCCTGGAGAACGTCGCCCTGTACGGGGAGTACTGCGCCGAGCAGGACTGCCTGGACGGGCCGCGCGCGTTCCCCTCCGACCACGCGCGGTTCTGGTTCTTCCGCAAGCCCGACCGCGACCCCGGCTACGCCGCCTACGACGACACGCGCTGCACCGTGACCGTCCTGTCGGGGCTGCCGGGCGTCGGCAAGGACCACTGGATCGCCGCGCACCGGCCGGATGTGCCCGTGGTCAGCCTCGACCGGCTCCGCGCCGAGATGGGCGTCGACCCGGCAGGCGACCAGCGTGCCGTGGCGTCCGCCGCCCATGAGCAGGCCCGCGACCACCTGCGCGCCGGGCGGTCGTTCGTGTGGAACGCCACCAACGTGTCCCGCCAGCAGCGCGAGCTGTGCACCGGCCTCGTCGCCGGGTACCGGGGCCGGGTCGAGATCGTCGCGCTGGAGGCGCCGCCGCGGGTCCTGCGGGGCCGCAACCGGGAGCGTCCCTCGCCCGTCCCGGACGCGGTGATCGACCGGCTCGTGCGGCGGTGGGAGACCCCCGACCCGACCGAGGCGCACCGGGTCGACTGGCTCAGCACGGCCTGAGCCGCCCGGCGGAGCCGTCCGGCCCGCCCGGGCCCCGCCCGGTCACCGCGTGTCGGGCTACCGCCACGTTTAGCCCATGCGCACGGGGAACGCCCTTTTCCAGGTTTCGAAACATGGAGGGGGCCTGGAGGCATGAGCATCGTGCGGCAGCAACACGGCGACGGCCAGGCCGGGACGACGGGCGTGCACCGGCAGGACGTCGGGCGCGCACCGGAGTTCCGGGCCGAGCACCACGAGGCGGGCACGGGCGAGCTGGTCCGGCAGGCCGCCCAGCAGGTCTCGGACCTGATGCGGGCCGAGATGCGCCTGGCCGTGGCCGAACTGAAGGACAAGGGCCGCCACGCCGGCACCGGAGCCGGCCTGTTCGGCGGCGCCGGGCTGGTGGCGCTCTACGGGGTGGCGGTCCTGCTCGCGGCGGTCGTGGCCGCGATCGCGGTGGCGCTGCCGGTGTGGGCGGCCGCCCTGATCGTCGGCGCGGTGCTGCTGGCGGTGGCGGGCGTCCTGGCGCTGATGGGCCGGGCGCAGACCAGGCGGGCCACCCCGGCCAAGCCCGAGCAGGCCATGGACGAGGCCAAGCTGGCCGTGGCCGAACTGAAGGAGAGGGCGACGCACCGATGACGATGCAGGGCAAGCACGGCGCCGAGGCGGGCACCGAGGAACTGCGTCAGGAGGTCGACCGGGCGCGGCACGAGCTCGGTGAGACGGTGGAGCAGCTCGCGGCCAAGGCCGACGTGAAGGCCATGGCGCGGGAGAAGGTCGGGCAGGCCCGCGAGAGGGCGCGCGACACGGCGGCGTCCGCGTGGGAGGCCGCGAGTTCGGAGGAGGGCAAGGCGAGGGCGCGCCAGGGCGGCGTCGTCATCGCGTCGGCCGGGGCGGTCGCGCTGGGCGCGGTCTGGCTGCGCCGCCGCCGCACCTCGCGGAGCAGGCCCCAGCTGCGGCTGGGACGCGGTCGCAAGGCGCCGGTGCAGGTGCGGATGCGCACCGGCCAGAAGCGCGCCGTCACGGTACACCGCACCCGCCGGTGAGGACGCACATGAGCAAACGGCCCGAAGCGCCCACCGACCTGCCCGCGCGGTCGTGGTGGCAGACGCTCAAGCGCACCCTCGGCGAGTTCCAGAAGGACAACCTCTCGGACTGGGCCGCCGCGCTCACCTACTACTCCATCCTGTCGATCTTCCCGGCGATCCTGGTGGTGGTGTCGCTGGTGGGCCTGGCCGGCCAGTCGGCCACCGACAGCCTGGTCCAGAACGTCGGGAGCCTGGCGCCGGGCGCCGTCCGGGACCTGCTCGTCAACTCGATCAGGCAGCTGGAGGGGGGCGCCGGAGGAGCGGGCGTCGTCGCGGTGCTGAGCCTCGCGGCCGCCGTGTGGTCGGCGTCGGGCTACGTCGGGGCGTTCATGCGCGCCTCCAACGCCGTCTACGACGTCCCCGAGGGCCGCCCGTTCTGGAAGACGGTGCCGCTGCGCATCGGGGTCACGTTGCTGACGCTGGTGCTGCTGTCGGCGTCGGTGATCGCGGTGGTGGTGTCCGGGCCGCTGGCTCGCAAGGCCGGCGACATGCTCGGGGTCGGCTCGCAGGCGGTCACCGTCTGGGGCATCGCCAAGTGGCCGATCCTGGTGGTGGTGGTCGGCTTCCTGTTCTCGCTGCTGTACTGGGCCTCCCCGAACGCCAAGCGTGGTTTCCGCTGGGTCACGCCGGGCAGCGCGCTGGCGATCCTGCTGTGGCTGGTGGCCTCGGGGCTGTTCGCGCTGTACGTGGCGAACTTCGCCTCCTACAACAAGACCTACGGCAGCCTCGCCGCGATCATCATCTTCCTGGTGTGGCTGTGGATCACGAACCTGGCGATCCTGCTGGGCGCCGAGCTGGACGCCGAACTCGAACGCAGCCGCGCCATCGCCGGCGGGCAGCCCCCCAAGGAGGAGCCGTACGTCGAGTTCCGCGACACCCGCGCGTTCGACGAGGAGGAGCGCCGCGAGAACGGCGTCGAGGACGGTGCCGAGGGCGGCGCCGAGAACGAAGCCGACGACCGGCACGGGGCGCACCGGCTGTAGGCCGCGGGACGGCGGGACGGGCGTGCGCTACCGGGGAATTACGGGTCGCACAAGACCGAACCCCCTGAATAGGATCATCGCATGCTCCGTCCCGCCTACCCGATCGAGACAGAGCGGCTGACCCTGCGGCCGTTCCGCGAAACCGACCTGGAGGGCCTGTACGCCTACCAGTCCCTGCCCGAGGTCGCGCGCTTCCTGTACTGGGAACCCCGCTCCCTGGAGGAGTCGCGGTCGTTCCTGAAGCAGAAGATGAGCGCCTCCACCGTGGAGAAGGAAGGCGACTGGCTGGTCCTGGCGGTGGAGTGGCGCGAGACGGGCGAGCTGATCGGCGAGGTCAACCTCCAGTGGCGCAGCCGCGAGCATCGGCAGGGCGAGATCGGCTACATCTTCAACCCCGCCTACCACGGCAAGGGGTTCGCCACCGAGGCCGCCGAGGTGGTGCTGCGGCTGGGCTTCGAGGGGCTCGACCTGCACCGCGTCTGCGGGCGGCTGGACGGCCGCAACGCCGCGTCCGCCCGCGTTCTGGAGCGCCTCGGGATGCGCCGTGAGGCGCACCTGGTGCAGAACGAGATCGTGAAGGGCGAGTGGAGCGACGAGGTCGTCTACGCGATGCTCCGCCGCGAGTGGGACGCCCGCGCCGGCAGGTCCTGACCGGCCCCCGCCGGGGCGGCGGTCACCGCCCGGCCTGCTCTTCCAGGGACCGGGCCAGGTCGCGGACATGGCCGCGCAGTTCCTCGGGCCGCCGGATGACGAACGGGAAGCCGAGCCCCGCCAGCATGCGCGCCATCCCGTCCAGGCGTTCGGCGCGCGTGGTCATCACCACTCCCCCGGCGGCCTCGGTCAGCGTCGCCGTCGTGGCGGGGATCCGGCGCCGCGCCTCGCCGAGGGTCGTCTCCAGCAGCACCTCGACCTCGTGGGCGTAGGGCACGCGCGCCAGTGACCGGGTGACGTGCTGGACCGGGTCGAGGTCGTCGGGGGGCTCGAAGCGGGCGGTGCCGGGCTCGGCGGCGGCGACGCGGTCGACGCGGAACGTGCGGATCTCCCCGCTGCGGTGGTCGTGGCCGGTGACGTACCAGCGTCCGGAGTGGAAGACCAGGCCGTAGGGGTCGAGGTCGCGCTCGGTCTCGGCGCCCTGCCAGGACCGGTAGCGCATGCGGACCCGGCGCTTCTCCCGCGCCGCCGCCGCGAGCGTCAGGACGGCGCCGGTGTCGGGCGCGGCGGAGTCCCGGGCGGCGAGGGTGAACCCGAGCGTGTCCCGCAGCGCCTGGACGCGGTCGCGCAGGGTCGCGGGCAGGACGCGCTGCACCTTGGCGAGCGCGCTCTCGGTGGCCTGGCCGGGCAGCCCCACCCGCCGTCCGGCCAGCAGCCCCAGCACCACGGCGGTGGCCTCGTCGTCGGTGAGCATGAGCGGCGGCAGCTTGTAGCCGGGCATGAGCCGGTAGCCGCCGTACCGGCCGCGCTCGGCGACGACCGGGACGCCGAGATCGTCCAGGCGGGCGGCGTAGCGGCGGACGGTCCGCTCGTCCACGCCGAGCCGCCGCGCCAGTTCCGTCCCGCTCATGCGGGGGTTGGCCTGCAGCAGTTCCAGCATGGCCAGGACGCGGGTCGTCGGATGGGACGGCGCGGGGTGTGGCACGGGTCACTCGCTCAATCCGGGCGGTTCTTGTCCGGTATCGACCCTAGCGTGGGATCACATCCACCGAGAGGACGGCTGAACATGGCAGCTGGCAAGGCGACGTTCGTACTGGTCCCGGGGCACTGGCTCGGCGCCTGGGCGTGGGACGAGGTGGCGGCGGACCTGCGGGCCGCGGGCCACGAGGTGCGCGCGGTGACGCCGGCCGGGCAGGCCGAGCGGGCCGCCGAAGCCGCGCCCGGGACCGACGTCGGCGGGCAGGTCGACGACCTGGTGCGGCTCATCGAGGACGACGATCTGACCGGGGTCGTGCTCGTCGCGCACAGCGGCGCGAACATGGCGGTCACCGGCGCGGCCGACCGGATCCCCGAGCGCATCGCCCGGGTCGTCTACGTCGACACCGGCCCCATGCCGTCCGGCCTGGCCGGCATCGACTTCCACGACCCCGCCTCGCGCGCGGAACTGGAGAAGGCCGTCGCCGAGCGCGGCGACGGCTGGAAGCTCCCGGTGCCGGCGTTCGATCCGGAGCAGGATCCGGCCAACCTCGCGGGCCTGACCGGCGAGCACCTGGCCGCGATGCGCGAGCGCGGGACGCCCCAGCCGTTCGGCACCGTGACGCAGGCGCTCACCCGCCCCGACCCGGTGCCGGCCACGCCTCGCACGCTCATCGCCTCCACGATCCCGCTGGCCGCGGTCAAGCAGATGGGCGAGGGCGGCCACCCGGTCTTCTCGATGATGACCGGGCCCGGCTGGACCTACCACGAGCTGCCGACCGGGCACTGGCCGATGTTCTCCCGGCCCCGCGATCTGGCCGCGCTGCTGGCCGGGGCCGCCGCCGACGGGGCCTGAATCACTCACTTCTCCACAGCCGCGCCGGGAAATCTTGTAACCCGCCCGCGTAGATCATTTCGGCCGGGGCGAGGACACTCTGCGGAAGTCGCGCGGCCGCGGGGGTCGGGCCTGATCCGCGAGGTGAGCCTTGCACACGACACCGACCGTCCGCCGCCGACCGCACCGGGTGGCCTGGCGGCGCTCGCTGGCCTCCGGGGCGATCACGGTCGTCCTGGCGGCCGGCCTCGGCGCGGTCGGCGCCGGCCCCGCCCAGGCGCTCGCGGGGCCCGTCCGGGCGGACGACGGGGCGCGCATCACCGCGGAGAAGAAGATCGCCTCCCGAGAGGTCGACGTCGCCATCGACTCCCCCGCCCTCGGCAGGGCGGTCAAGACCCGCATCCTGCTGCCGAAGAACTGGACGCGGAACTCGACGGCGACGTGGCCGGTGCTGTACGCCTACCACGGCGGCCAGGACGACTACACCTCCTGGACGCGCAACACCGACATCGAGGCGTGGGCGGCCAAGTACGACGTCATCGTCGTCATGCCGGAGGGCGACAACGGCTCGTACACCGACTGGTACAACTACGGCAAGGGCGGGACGCCCAAGTGGGAGACGTTCCACACCGCCGAGGTGCGCCAGCTGATGGAGCGCAATTACCACGTGGGCGCGCTGCGCGCGGTGATCGGCAACTCCTCCGGCGGCGCCGGGGCGATGTCCTACGCGGCGCGGCACCCGGGGATGTTCAAGTACGCGGCGTCGCTGAGCGGGATCCTGTCGATGCGCTCGATCGGGATGCCGGCGCTGCTGATGTTCACCAACGCGGGCAACGGCCAGGACCCGTTCGCGATCTGGGGCGTCCCGTGGTCCGACGACGCCAACTGGGCGGCGCACGACCCGTACTCGCTGGCGCCCAAGCTGCGCGGCACCGGCCTGTTCTTCTCCGCGGGCACGACCGGGCGCCCCGGCCCCGGCGACCCCGACGTGGCGCCGTGGGACATCGGCCTGCTCAGCGAGATCGCGGTCGGCGCGAACAACCGGGACTTCCAGAAGCGCCTGGACCAGCTGAACATCCCCTACACCGCCCACATCTACGGCGACGGCCGGCACAACTGGCCGGCGTGGGTGCGGGAGGCGAGCGCGGTGTGGCCGACGCTGATGAAGTCGATCGGCGCGCGCAAGGTGTGACGCGGGCGCCCCTTGGAACGAACCCGGCCCGGTTCCGGTGCGGCTGCGGCTGCCGCCTCGGAACCGGGCCGCCGCGCGTGCGGCCCGGTCCGGGGGTCAGTAGCCCAGGCCGTGCCCGAACGGGTAGAGGACGGTGCCCGGCTCGTCGCGGGCGGGGACGGCGACGGGCAGCCGCCCGCGCGGGTCGAGCTCGCCGAACAGGACCTTGGCGGCCGACCGCAGCGCCTCGGCGGTGTAGGAGTAGGTCGCCAGGTAGGTCGTGACCTCGGGGAACCAGGCGATGTCGTAGGGGTCGCGGACGGCGACGACGACGACCGGTCTGCCGGTGGCGAGGAGCGCCTTGACGAGGTCGCTCTGCCCGGGCCCGTTGTGGCCGGGCTCCTGCTTGACGTCCCAGGCGCGGTTGGTGACGGCGACGACCAGGTCCTGGTCCCGAGCGGCGGCCACGGCCTCGTCGATCTGGGCCTGGCCGGGGCTGAGGCCGGTCTGCCGGATGGTGGTGACGGCGCCGCGGCGGGCGATCTCGGTGCCGAGGGACGCGGTGGTGGACACGCCCCATCCGGTGACCAGGACCTTGCGTCCGCCGGGGCGCAGGGGCAGGATGCCGGCGCCGTTCTTGACCAGGGTGGTGGTGCGGTCGGCGGCGCGCTGCGCGGCGGCCAGGTGCTCGGGGGTCCCGACGACCTGGCCGATCCTCGACTCGTCGGCGTAGGGGTCGCGGAACAGGCCGCGCCGCCGCTTGAGCTCCAGCACCCGGTAGACCGACTCGTCGATGCGCTTCTCGGTCAGCTCGCCGGACTTGACGGCGTTGACGACGGCGGCGAGCTGGCGGGGGAACACGCCGTTGCCCTGCGCGTCGGCGGGCGGCTTCAGCAGGACGTCCACGCCGGCCTTCAGGGCCAGGACGGGGATGTTCTCGTCGCCGTACTTGTCGCGGACGCCCTGCATGTCCAGGGCGTCGGTCACGACCACGCCGCGGTAGTGGAGGCGGTCGCGCAGGATGCCGGTGAGGATGGGCCGCGAGAGGGTGGCGGGGTCGCCGGAGGGGTCCAGCGACGGCACGACGATGTGCGCGGTCATGATGGAGTCGACGCGCTGCTTGATCGCGGCGCGGAACGGGGGCAGGTCGAGCCGCTCCCATTCGGCGCGCGTGTGGTCGATGTGCGGGACGCCGGTGTGGCTGTCGGTGGTGGTGTCGCCGTGCCCGGGGAAGTGCTTGACGGTCGGGGTGACTCCGCCGGCCCGGTAGCCGCCGATCTGCGCGGTCACCATGTCCGACACCAGGGCGGGGTCGGAGCCGAAGGACCGGACGCCGATGACGGGGTTGGCCGGGTTGACGTTGACGTCGGCGTCGGGCGCGTAGTCCTGGTTGACACCGACGGCGCGCAGTTCGCTCCCGGTGATGCGGGCGAGCGCGCGGGCGTCGCCGGTGCTGCGCCCGGCGGCCAGGGCCATGCTGCCGGGCGACTGCGTCGCGGGCGGCTGGACGCGCGCGACGATGCCGCCCTCCTGGTCGATGGCGATCGTGGCGGGGACGCGCAGCGGCTGCGCCGCGGCGGCGCGCTGGATGCCGTTGGAGAACGCGGCGAGCTGCTTCGGGTCGGTGACGTTGTCGCCGTAGTAGATGAAGCCGCCGGGGTGGTAGCGGGCGACGACCTGCGCGGCGTTGTCGACCCCGTACAGCCTGCGGTTGGCGGCGACGTCGGCGGGTTCCGCCGTGGTGGCGCTCTTGCCGTAGACCTGCAGGACGAACAGCTGCGCGGCCTTGTCCTGCAGCGACATCGACCGCAGGATCCGCATCAGCCGCGGATCCTTGCCGGCGTGCGGCGCGGCCTGCGCGGCGGACGCGTCCACGCCGCCGAGGCCGGTCACCGCGACGGCTCCGGCCGCGAGGCCGGCGAGCCACCGGCGGCGGCGCGTGCGGGGACGGTACATGACGGCTCCCTCCCGCCCCCGAGCTGGCTGATGATCAAGGTTCCTCCCGGCACGGTAACCGCGGCGGGCGGCTCCCGTCCACGGCAATGCTCGACGATCCGTCCAGGACGCGGCCCCGATCCGGTAAAGCGTCAGCGCCGCAGCCACCGCCACCAGCGGCCGGGGGGCGCGTCCGGCTTGGTCAGGGGGTGCTCCTCCACCTCGTAGCGGCGCACGTACGCGCCGGCGAACGCCTGGAGGCTGGCGCCGAACGGGATCGCCAGCAGCACCCCGATGGGCCCGCCGACGGCGGCGCCGGCCAGGATGAGCCCGAACGCCACCGCCGGGTGCATGTCGAGGGTCCGGGCGGTGATGCGCGGCTGCAGCAGGTAGTTCTCGAACTGCTGGTAGGCGATGATGAACAGCAGGAGCCACAGGGCCGTGCTGGGCGACTTGGTCAGGGCGATGAGCACCGGCACGGCGCCGGCGAGGTAGGTGCCGACGGCGGGGATGAACTGCGAGACCACGCCCACCCACAGCGCCAGGGCCGCCGCGTACGGGACGCCCAGCCCGGCCATGGCGGCGTAGTGGGCGATGCCGGAGATGAGGGCGAGCAGTCCCCGGGAGTAGATGTAGCCGCCGGTCTTGTCGACGGCGATCTCCCAGGCGCGCAGGACCTCGCGCTGGCGTCGCGGAGGCAGCAGGGAGCAGACCGTCCGGCGGAACCGGGGGCCCTCGGCGGACAGGTAGAAGGTGAACAGCAGGACGCCGAGGGCGTTGAAGACGACGCCGACCGCGGTCGTGCCGAAGCCCCACACGTTCGCGGCGAGGTCCGACAGGTGCCGCGACAGCGCGTCGGTGACTGTGGGGAGCCGCTGGAAGACGGTGCGCTGGGACAGGTGGGTGCCGAAGGTGGCGTTCACCCATCCGACGAACCGGCGGACGTAGCCGGGGAATCCGCTGATCAGATGGTTGGCCTGGGCCGCCAGCAGCGATCCGATGCCGCCGAGGAACCCGGCCAGCAGCAGCCCCACGACCGCGAACATCGCCGCCGTGGCCACGCCGCGGCGCCATCCGCGCGCGGCGAGCCAGTTCACCGCCGGCTCGATCGCGAAGGCCAGGAACAGCGAGATCAGCAGGAGCAGCAGCAGTCCGCGCAGCCGCTCCAGCAGCCACAGGCCCGCCAGGAACGCCAGCACGCTCCCGCCGGCGAGCGCGAACGCCCGGGGCAGCCACGGCGGCATCTGGCGCGACCGCTGCGCGGCGGGCTCGGCGTCGTGGTCGGCGGCGGGGTCGTGGGGAGGGTCGGCGGCCGGTTCGTGGGCGGGCGTGGCGCCGGGCGGCTCGCCGGGCGTCTGCGGCATTCCTGCACGTTAACGGCGTCCGGGCGGGCATTCCGGGCGTCCCGCACCGCGGCATGGGCAAGCTTTGCCGGGATTTCAGCCCCGGCGCGCCCAGGCCCCCGCTCATGCCGGCGCGCCGTCATTTCTCGGTGACCGCGGTCAGTTCGGTGAGGAGTTCGCTGGCCTGGACGGCGTCGAGGGCGCCGGTCACGTGGACGCCGATCGTGACGATCTGGTCGGGGTCCCGGTGGCCGATCGCGACCGCGGGCTCGAAGCCGAGCCAGGCGGTGGCTCCGCCGGGCAGCGTGCGCGACATCCCGCAGACGATGCCCGCGTCGGCGGGCATCTCGTGCTCCCAGCCGTCGTGCTCCAGGCGCAGCAGCCGCCCGAGCGGGACCTCGGCGCCGTCGAAGCGGGCCAGGTGCCCTGTCCGGCGGTCGTCCTCGGTGAGGGCGTGCAGGGGGCGGTCCAGCTGCGGGAACGGCTGGGCGATCTCGTAGTCGGCGAACACCTGCGCCCAGGCGGCCAGGTCACGCGCGGGCAGGTCGAGGCGGTGCGCGACGCGGACGTGGGCGGCGTCGTCCAGGACGAGGACGTCGTCGGCGCAGTCGGCGAGCGTTCCGTCCTCGGCGACCCGGAAGGCCGTGCCGTCGCCGGTGAGCCACACCAGCCGCCGGACGATGTGGCGCAGCAGCGGGTGGCCGGCCAGGAGCCGCTGGAAGTCGGGCGCGGTCCACTCACGCCGCTGGACCATGGCGGTCTCCAGCCTGCGCACCTGCCCGGCCGCCACGGCGCGCACGTCCTTGCGCAGCGCCGCGAACCGCTTGTAGGCGGCGGGCGCCAGGTCAGGGTCGTCCTTGGCGCCTGGCTTGGGCAGGGTCTTGCGTGGTCTGCCCGTGTCGTCCAGGACGTAGGGCCGGAGCAGCTCGTCGAAGCCGACGGTGAAGCGCCGGGGCCCGTAGTCCAGGACGAGGGCGCTCGCGGAGTCGAGCCCGAGGTCGGGCACGAGGCGGTCGGCGAGTTCGTCCTGGGTGAGCCCGAGCCCGTCGGCGATCTGGTCGATCTTCTGGCGGGCGCGTTCCCTGAGGGTCTTGAACCGCAGTTTCTGGGAGATGCCGTGCAGGTGCATGAGGGCGACGTCGGTGCCGATCTCGGCGAGGACGTCCAGGCCGGCGGCGGCGTTCTTGTGGCGGCTCCGGCCGGGCCACTCGCGGATCAGCGGGGTGAGGCGGCGGGCGGCCTCGTCGCCGCCGAGCAGGCCGAGCTGGGTGAGGGCCCAGCCGTCCCTGGCCGGGTGCCCGGCCGCCTCCCACCGTTCGAACACCGCCCAGGAGAAGGCGGCGAGCGACTCGGAGTCGCAGGCGCTCCGCACCTCGGCGAGGTCGGGGCGCCCGCCGCCGGGGACCTCCAGCGCGAGCGTGAGCAGCAGCGCGCGCGTCGCGGCGGCCGGAAGCGCCCGGTCGCGCCGGACGGTCAGGATCTGCGGCAGCAGCGCCGGGTCGGCCCAGCCGCCGATCGTCGGGGGGCGCGGCGGGACGAGGTCGAGCGGGTCGGCGGTCATCAGGTCGGCGATCGCGGCGGCGGCGTGGTCGCCGTGGACGCGGGCGGCCTCGACGACCGCGTCCGCACCCTCGTTTCCGGCGATGTGCAGGAGCGCGAGCCGGGCCGCGCCGCGCTTCCGTCCGGCCGGGCCCAGCGCGGCGGGGACGAGGAGCAGCGCGGCGGCGGTCCGGTGGCGGGCGAACCAGGCGTGCGCGACGGGCCGCGCCGACTTCAGCCGCAGCGCCCAGTCTGCCATGAGCGCGGCGACGGCCGGGGTGAGGAAGGGCAGCAGGACTTCGCCGTCGGAGGCGGGCGCATCCGCGGCGGTCTTGATCAGCAGTGGGACGGCGTCCAGTTCGTAGCGGGCCGCGATCTGCTTCTTGTGCCAGGTGAGGGGCGGGTCGCCGGCGGCCCACTCGGCGAACAGGGGCCGCACCAGTTCCTCGGGGCCCTCGGAGAACAGCTCCAGCGTCTGCCAGTAGGCGAGCCGCCCCGCCTTGTGGTCCAGGATCCTGGCGGCCCAGTCGTCCTGGTTCCGCCGCATGCCGGAGGCGGACCACGACTCGCGTTCGCCGCGCGCCCAGCGGACGGCGTCGACGTCGGGCGGCACCAGACCCTCGATCACCACGGTGCGGTCTTCGCGGGGGCGGCGGCTCCAGGGCGGGTCGGCCAAGCATGCGGGCAGTTCCCGCGCCGGCGCGTCGGGGACGCGCGCCCGGCGTGCTTTCCCCTCGCGGGTGAGCAGGCGTTCCTCCAGAAGTTCGGCGGCGACCTTGGCGGGCTTGCCGGCGCCCGCCGCCGCGTCGCTCAGCAGCCGCGCCGCCCGCGCGGGGAACCGTTCCGCCGCAGCCGCCAGCGCGGGCCTGACGCGGTCTTGGTCGGCGCGCTCCACCAGGGCCTGGAACGCCTCGTCGGTGGGCAGGACCGCCAGCGCCTCGGCGGTGTTCCTGCGGACCTTTGCGCTGGACACGGTGTCGTAGGCGTGCACCAGCAGCGGCGCGAGGGCCGCGCCCACGCCGTCCACGGCGGTGGTCACCAGTTCGGCGTTCCCCGCCTGCCAGCCCAGGTCGCCGAGGCGGGCCAGCTGAGCCGGGGAGGCGACGGAGCACCACAACATCCAGGAGTACATGTGGGCCGGGAGGGCGCCGAGTTCGGCCAGAGACTCCTCGACCCAGTCTTGGCGGGTGGGCGCGAGGTAGGCGGTGACGGAGCGGAGCAGGGCGTTGTCGCGGCACTCCCCCATGCGCGCGACGGCTCGCTCGTACTCGGCGTCATCCGCGGCTGCGAGAACGGCCCGCATCCGGAGCAGCGCACCGCGCGTCACCCACCAATGGCCGTACTGCTCCTGCGGATCCCGCAGCCGGATCCACGCCTCGCTCCGCTCACCGTTCTCGATCCACCGCCACGTGGGCTCGGCCTTGATGAGACCGGTGACGGCGGCGGCGGCGAACGCGGCCCCGCGCTCGGCGCACCACGCGTCCACGAGCCAGGTGTGGGGATCCTTCTTCCAGGGCTCCTTGCGGACGGCGATCTGCCCGACGACCGCGGCGCCGAGCGGGTCGTCACCGCCGCTCAGATACCGCCGGGCCGCCGCGACGAGTGCGGGTTCGCTCTGAGGAGTGCGGAGCACGTCGTCGATGTCGGCCGACTGCGCGCGGATCTTCCCGGCGAGCGCGTCGCCCGCCGCCGGGTCGAGTCTGAGCGCGGTGCCGGGCGTGCCGCCCCGCCGCGGATGCAGCCTGCGCCGCCACGCCGCCGGAATGACCAACGTCTCCTCGTCCATGGCGCCTCACCGTAGGACCCGGCTCCGACAGGCCTGGGCGCCCATCGCCGCTCCGACGCCGATCAGGGGGCGAAGGCGCGGAGGGCGGCGTCGACGAGCGCGTCGGCGTACTCGGGGGTGAGCGGCCCCGACCGGTGCAGCCAGCGCTGGGTGAGCGGGGCGTACAGCACCTCCAGCACCAGGTCGAGGTCGGCGTCCGCGCGCAGCTGGCCCGCCCGCTGGGCACTGCGCAGCCGTTCCTTCTTGGCCCGGTCGAGGGGGTCGGCCAGCTTCTCGCGGTACAGGGCGGCCAGCTCGGGGTCCTCGATGATCTGCGTGTTCAGCGCGCGGAGAGGCGCCTCGAACCGCGGGTCGGCGAACTCGGCGACCGTCGCGCGCATGACGGTCTTCAGATCGGCCTCGACGTCGCCGGTGTCGGGCAGCCGGACGCCCTCCTCCCCCTCACTCAGCGCGAGGAACCCCTCGAAGACCACCGCGCCCTTGGACGGCCACCAGCGGTAGATGGTCTGCTTGCCGACGCCCGCCCGCGCGGCGATGGCCTCGATCGTCACCTTGGGGTACCCGACTTCGGAGACCAGTTCGCGCGCGGCGGCCAGGACGGCCTGCCGGGACCGCTCGCTGCGCCGTGCGGGATCGGGTGTTCTGGTACTGGACACGGGCGGGAGTATACCCCTAACGAGACGAGACGGTCCGTCTTGACAACGAGGCGGTCCGCCCCCATACTCGCTACGACGAGACGAACCGTCTCGTCTCTTGTGATCGAGGAGGGGTGCATGACGACCGCCCGCGTATGGTTCATCACCGGTGCGTCGAGAGGCCTGGGCCGGGCCTTCACCGAGGCGGCGCTCTCCGCCGGGGACCGCGTCGTGGCGGCCGCGCGCGACCTCTCCCCTCTCGACGGCCTGGCCGCCGGCCATCCGGACCGCCTCGTCCTGCTGCCGCTGGACGTCCGCGACCGCGCCGCCGTGCGGACGGTGGTGGATCGGGCGGCGGCGGCCTTCGGGCGGCTGGACGTCGTGGTGAACAACGCCGGCGCCATGCTGTTCGGCATGGTGGAGGAGGCCACCGAGGAGCAGATCCGCGACCAGTTCGACGTCAACTTCTTCGGCGCGGTCTGGGTGGCCCAGGCCGTGGTGCCGCACCTGCGCAGGCAGGGATCCGGCCACATCCTGCAGGTCACCACGATGGGGACGGGCGGCGGGATCGCGTCCGCCGGGTTCTACGCGGGGAGCAAGAGCGCGCTCGACTCGCTGAGCCAGGCCCTGGCGATGGAGGTGGCGCCCTTCGGGATCAAGGTGACGATCGTGCAGCCCGGCGGGTACGGCACGGAGCTGTTCACGCGGGGCACCACCGCCACCCGGCCGCTCCCTGAGTACGAGCCGCTGCGCGTCAGGTTGGCCGAGATGTGGGGCGAGGACGCCGGACCCGACCCGAGCACCGCGGCCCCGGTGGTCATGGAGCTCGCCGGTCTGGACGAACCGCCGCTGCGGCTGATCGTCGGCTCCGCCTCCTACGACATGGTCCAGCAGATGGACCGGGAACGCACCGAGCAGTACCGGGCCTGGGAGCACCTCAGCCGCAAGGCCCCAGGCTGACTCCCGCTCCCCGCCCGCACCGACCGGAAGGAGGTGGCGCTCTGCGCGCCCCTGCCCAACTCTCCCTCGACCAGATCACCAAACGCTACGGGACCCGCGCCGTCCTGGACCGCGTCTCGCTCACCGTCAGGCCCGGCGAGCGGCTCGGCGTCATCGGCGACAACGGGTCCGGCAAGTCCACGCTGCTCAAGCTCATGGCGGGCGTCGAGCGTCCGGACGGCGGCGAGGTCGTGGCCGTCGCGCCCGGCGGGATCGGATACCTGCCGCAGTCGCTCGCGCTTCCGCCGGAGGCCACCGTCGCCGACGCCGTCGACCTGGCGCTGGCCGGCCTGCGCGATCTCGAAGCCCGGATGCGCGCCGCCGAACGCTCGCTCGGCGCACCGGGCTCGCCCGAGCGGGCGAGCCTGGACGCCTACGCGGAACTGGTGGCGGAGTTCGAGGCGCGGGACGGCTACGAGGCCGACGTCCGCGTGGACCTCGCGCTGCACGGTCTCGGGCTGCCCGGACTCGACCGGGGCCGCCCGCTCGGCACGCTGTCCGGCGGCGAGCGCTCCAGGCTCGCCCTCGCCGCCACGCTGGCGTCCTCCCCCGAGCTGCTGCTGCTCGACGAGCCGACCAACGACCTGGACGACCAGGCCACGGCCTGGCTCGAACGGCGCCTGCGCGCCCACCGGGGCACGGTCGTGGCGATCACGCACGACCGCATGTTCCTGGAGCGGGTGACCACCGCCGTCGTGGAGGTCGACGGAGGGCGGGCGCGCCGCTACGGCGACGGGTACGCCGGCTTCCTCGCCGCCAAGGCCGCCGAACGCGCCGCGCAGGCGCGGGCCCACGAGGAATGGAGGACGGAGCTGGACCGGCATGCCGCGCTGGTGACCGCCAACGCGGGCCGGCTCGCCGAGATCCCGCGCAGGACGGCCAAGGCGGGCATGGGCACCGGCGCCTGGCGGGCGCGCTCGCGCACCCACGGCGCCGCCGGGCGCATCCGGCAGTCCCGGCAGCGGCTGCGGTGGCTCGCCGACCACCCCGCGGCGCCCCCGCCCGAGCCGCTGCGCTTCACCGCCGTCCCCGCCGCCCCGAGCGCGGCCGGGGGCGAGGTGGTCGCGCTCGACGGCGTGGTGGTGCCGGGGCGGCTCCGCCTGGAGTCCCTGACCGTCCGCGCCGGTGAGCGGCTTCTCGTCACCGGCCCGAACGGAGCGGGCAAGACCACCCTGATGCGGGTCATCGCCGGAGAACTGCGCCCGGACGCGGGCGAGGTGCGCCGGACCGGACGGGTCGGGTTCCTCCGGCAGGACGGGCCGGTCGGCGCGGGGCACCGGACCGTGCTCCAGGCCTACGCGCACGGACGTCCGGGCGCTCCCGACGAGTACGCGGACGCCCTTCTCGCCCTGGGCCTGTTCCGGTCGTCGGACCTGGGCCTTCGCCTCGGGGAGCTGTCCCATGGGCAGCGGCGCCGGGTCGAGCTGGCGCGGCTGGTGAGCGAGCCCCGGGACCTGCTGCTGCTCGACGAGCCGACCAACCACCTGTCGCCCATGCTCACGGAGCAGCTGGAGGAGGCGCTGGCCTCCTACCGGGGCGCGCTCGTGGTGGTCACGCACGACCGGCGCCTGCGCGCCGCGTTCACCGGCGCCCGTCTCGAACTGGCCGAAGGACGCCTGGCCTCACCGGTCGGCTAGGCCCTGCCGGACGAGCGGTCCGGCTCAGTTCGCGGGAGCCGACCCCGCTCCGATCTCGTCCAGCTCGGCCAGGTCCTCGGGAGAGAGGGAGAGTCCCGCGCCGGCGACGTTCTCGCGCAGGTGCGCCGTCGATGACGTGCCGGGGATGAGCAGGAGGTTCGGTGATCGCCGCAGCAGCCAGGCCAGTGCGACGGACATCGGCGCCGTCTCCAGCCGGGCGGCGACCGCCGAGAGCGCCGAGGACTGAAGCGGGGTGAAGCCTCCGAGGGGGAAGAAGGGCACGTACGCGACACCGTCGGCGGCGAGCCGGTCGATGAGCGCGTCGTCGTGGCGGTGGGCGAGGTTGTACATGTTCTGTACGCACACGATCGGCGCGACGCCCCGCGCCTCGGTCACCTGCTCCTCGGTGGCGTTGCTGACGCCGAGATGGCGGATCAGGCCCTCCCGCTGGAGTTCGACGAGCGCGCCGAACGCCTCGGCGAGCGAGCCGGGCCGGGGGCCGGCCTGGGCGCAGACGCACATGACACAGGTCCTCGAGAACCGCGAGGTCTACGACACCCGCCCCTCCTGACCGCCCGCTGTTTGCCGGAACCGCAAGGTTTCGTGCCGAGTCGCGGCGCCCCTGCCGAGACTGGCGGCGGGCCCACCGCGGGCCCGCCGCCCCGGCGAAGAAGGAGATCACCGTGCCCAGCACCACGCGCCGCGCCCGCCGCCGCGACACCCCGCCGCCCCGCACCGGAGGCGGCGAGGCCGAGACCCTGCGCGGATTCCTCGACTACCTGCGGGCCTCGGTCGCCGCGAAGGTCGAGGGCGCGCCCGAGCCGCGGGTGCGGGCGGCCGCGGTGCCCTCGGGCACGAACCTGCTGGGCCTGCTCAACCACCTGACCTTCGTCGAACGGTCGATGTTCCTCGGGGAGGAGGTCGCCGACTGGCAGGCGACGTTCCGGGCCGCGGCCTCGGACGGCGTGGACGAGATCGTGGCCCGCTACCGGGAGGCCGTCGAGCGCGCCAACGAGGTGCTCGACGGGTGCGCCGACCTCGGCGCGCCCGTTCCCCGGCCGGGACGTCCCGCCCCCAGCGTCCGCTGGGCGCTGGTCCACATGATCGAGGAGACCGGCCGGCACGCGGGCCACGCCGACATCCTCCGCGAGCAGATCGACGGCGCGACCGGGCGCTGACGCCCCGCCGGCGCCGTCGCACCGCGGCTCACAGCGCCAGGATCGCGAACAGCACCCCGCCGATGACGTGCGCGGCGACGGTCACCACCAGCGCGACGATGAGCAGGTTCTTGGCCACGGGGTGATCGAACTGGGAGCCGCGCGGGCCGCGCCGGTCGGAGTTCCTCAGGGCCTGCTGCTCCAGCTCGTCGATGGAGGGCAGGAAGGACGGTCGCTTGATGGCCATCGGCCTCTCCTTCAGTGCGCCAGGATCGCGAACAGCACCCCGCCGATGACGTGACCGGCGACGGTCAGCGCCAGCAGGGCGATGAACAGGTACCGCGCGGTGGGGTGCCCGAGCTGTCCGCGCTCGCGCACCGGCGCGAGCTCGGCCTGACGCTGGGCGATGCGCTCTTCCAGCGGGGCTCGGCGGAACACGACACCTCCATTGCCTACCAACAGTTGGTACACAAACCATTGCTGTACTCTTTATAACTGGCAGGTGCCCCCGAAGACATCCCTCTGGAGGACTCGTGGCCAGTGATCTGCGCGACATCGCCAACCCGCTGGCACTGGAGAACCAGGTGTGCTTCGCCCTGGTGGTGGCCTCGCGCACCGTGCTGGCGCACTACCGGCCGATCCTGGAGCCGATGGGGCTGACCCATCCGCAGTACCTGGTGATGCTGGCGCTGTGGGAGCACCGGCAGCTGTCGGTCAAGGAACTCGGCGCCCTGCTCCAGCTCGACCCCGGCACCCTGTCGCCCCTGCTCAAGCGGCTGGAGGCCGCCGACCTCATCCGCCGCGAGCGCGACAGCCGCGACGAGCGCCTGCTGGCGGTCACGGTCACCCCCGCCGGGCAGGCCCTGCGGGAGCGGGCCGAGAAGATCCCCGCCACCATCATGGAGCGCCTGGGCATGAGCATGGACGAGTTGCGGGACCTCCACGGCACCCTGACCCGCGTCATCGCCGCCGCCGGCGAGCAGGACTAGAGCCGCACACCGCGGGCGGTGCGCGGCCGCGGCGGATCTGTCAGGTCCGTCGCCCGGCGGGCACCGGCCGATCCGGGCTCACTCAGCCGTGATCTGTTCCCTGAAGGACCGCCACTCTTTCCAGCAATCCTCAGGCGAGATATCGGGGTACCCCCGGGACCGGTCAAGGCCGTGCGCGACGCTGAGCGGGACGGTCATACATACCGCGTTGTCGCGGACGGCGAGCACCTCCGCTTCCGTCAGCGGCGCGTTCTTCTCCTGCTCAGCCGCACGCAGCACCGCCACCAGAGCCGGCATGAAGACGGCGCGCAGCGGTTCGTCGTGGGACATCCGTTCTCCAGACTGGTCAGCTCGCACCTCAGGGTCGGAATGTCGGTTCATCCGACCGTCCCCAATTCAAGCAGCTGACCCGACGTCCCGCCGGTGGCATCGGTTCAGGTGGTGCCGTCGGGCGCGCGGCCCGAGGACGGGTAGCCGTGCCGGTCGAAGGCGTCGACCAGCCGCCGGCGGTCCAGGTCGCAGTCGTGGCGTGCGAGCTCCTGCCCGTCCCGGTCGAGCAGGATGAGCTTCCCGCCGGCCAGGAGCACCTGGCCGATCTCCTCCGACGCGAACTCCTGTCGCTCGTCTTTGCTGGTCAGGATCACGCGCTCGTCCGACACGGTCACCGTCAGGGCCTCGTGGCAGGCGATGGCGCCCACCACGAATCCGGCCGCCGCGCCCGCGGCGGCCGCGACGACGGCGGACCAGGGACCGGGGAGCATGGCCAGGAGTTTGATCGGCCCTATTCGCGGCAGCCAGGTATGGGCCGCGGTCCATTCCCAGACCAGTTCGACGAGCCCCGCGATGACCGTCCCGCCGACGATGCACACCAGCATGACGACCAGCGGGGAATCGGCGACCACACTGACATCGGTCGTGGGAGACGTCGGGCGTTGACGGGAGTCCATACCGGCAAGCCTGCCGTCGTCCGCGGAGCCGCGGAGCCTCCGATGGTCGACTCCCCCGCGACCAAAGTCGCGGCCGATCCGACCGGTCAGCGGCCCTCCGGCAGCGCTTCGGCCGACAGGGGATCATGGATTTTTCACATACGGCGATGTATGCGGATACGGTGATGTATCTTGGCAGCATGGCACGGGAGACGCGCGCCGAGCGCCGGCAGCGCACGCGCGGGGAGCTGGTGGAGTCGGCGATGCGGCTGTTCGCCGAGCGCGGCGTCGCCTCGACCTCGGTCGAGGCGATCGCGGAGGCGGCCGGGTACAGCCGGGGCGCCTACCACAGCAACTTCGAGACCAGGGACGAGATCCTCGACGCCGTCGTCGCCCACGTGGTCGGGAGCGTGGGGCCGGAGCTGGTCGCCGTGCTGCGCGGCCAGGGCGGTGTCCTGGACCGGCTCGCGGCCTATGTCCGCGGCTTCCTTCTGTACTGCGCGCGGCGGCCGGTGGAGACGCGCGCCCTGGTCGCGGTCGTGGCGCACCGCACCGCGACGGCGGCCGGGGGCTACGAGGAGCTCGTGGCGGCGTCGCTCTCCGACGTCGTCGCGCTCCTGGAGGAGGGGCAGCGCAGCGGCGAGCTGCGCCGCTTCGACCTGGTGATGATGGCCTCGATGCTGCGCCGCACCCTCGATGCCGAAGGACTGCGGGTGGCCCACGGCGCTCCCGTCGACGCCGTCGGCGACGAGCTGATCGCCACATTCGTCCGAGCGACGCGCTCGGCCCCCTGATCGAGAGGCTGAAGTCATGCCCGTGCGGACCTTCCGCGAAATGGTGCTCCGTGAACGCCCGACGGGCGGGATCACCCCGGGCACGTTCGCTGAGCGGCGCAGCCCCATGCCGGTACTCGACGACGGCGAGGCCCTGGTCGAGGTCGTCTGGCTGGGTATCGACGCCACTCAGCGCACGTGGCTCAACCCCGGCGCCACCTACACGGCGCCGGTCGGCATCGGCGAGGTGATGCGCGGCAGCGGTGTCGGGCGTGTGGTGGCCTCACGGAACCCGGCGCTGCCGGAGGGGCAGTGGGTCTACGGCGACCTCGGCTGGCGGGAGTACGTCGTGGCGCGCGAGGGCGGCCTGTTCGGGGTCAACCCGGTGCCGGAGGGGATCGATCCGCGTCACATGCTCACCGTCTTCGGCGTCAGCGGGCTGACGGCGTTCGTCGGCATGTCCGCCGTCCTGGACGTCACCGACGCGGACACGGTGCTGGTCACGGGCGCGGCGGGCAGCGTCGGCTCCCTGGCCGGGCAGATCGCGCGGCTTCTGGGCGCCCGGGTGATCGGCACCGCCGGCTCGGCCGAGAAGGTCGCCTGGGTGAGGGAGGTCGCGAAGTTCGACGCCTGTGTGGACTACCGCGCCGAGAGCGTGCCGGACGCGTTGCGCGAGTTCGCGCCCGACGGGCTCACCGCCGTCTTCGACAACGTGGGCGGCGCGCTGCTGGAGAACGCGCTGGATCGGCTCGCTCTCCGGGCGCGCATCGCGCTGTGCGGGTCGATCTCGTCCGGCTACACGGCCGCGGGATACGGCGCGGGCCCCGCCAACTACATGCAGCTCGCGTTCCGGCGCGTCCGCATGGAGGGTTTCGTGTTCTACGATCATCAGTCCGTGTTCCCTGAGGCGCTCTCCCGTCTGGCCGGCTGGGTCTCGGCGGGCGACCTGCGCTGGGCCGAGGACGTCATCGACGGCCTCCCCCACGCCCCGGCCGCGTTGCAGCGTCTCTTCGACGGCGCCAACCTCGGCAAGCAGTTGGTCAGGGTGAAAGCCGCCGAAACCAAGGTGGACTGAATGACCGAGGTCAAGCAGGTGCTCCAACAGCAGCTCGACACCGCTTGGGCGCTCCTCGACTACCACGTGCGGCAGTGGCACGACGACGACCTGTTCTGGGAACCGGCGCCGTCGCACTGGACCATGCACCGGGTCGAGGGCGGTTGGGCCCCCGACTTCGCCGACGTCGAGCCCACTCCCGTCCCGGCCCCGACGATCGCCTGGCTGACCTGGCACATCGGCTGGTGGTGGTCCACGGCACTCGCTCATCTGAAGCAGACCGACGTCCCCGCACGCGAAGACATCGCCTGGCCGGGCACGTGCGCCTCGATCACCGAATGGCTGGGAGAGATCCACGAGGCGTGGCGGACGGCGCTGTCGGCCACCGACCGCCTCGACGACCCGTCGGCGTTCCCCTGGCCCGAAGAGGCGGGCCGCACCGTCGCCGACATGTGCGCGTGGGTGAACATCGAACTCACGAAGAACGCCGCCGAGATCGGCCAGCTACTGATCATTCGCAACGCACGACGCTGACCGGCGCACCGTTCACTGCGGAGCTGCCGTGTCGTCGGACCGCCGGCAGACGGCGTCCCGGAAATCTCTTCGAGGAATTCCGGGACGCGGTGTCGGATCGGGGCGGAGGTGTTCGTAGCAGGAGTGAGGCCGCCCGCGAGGGGCGGCGCCGAGGCGAGGAACAACGAACATGAAGCTGACGACCATCACCCAGGTCACCGTCGACGGAGTGGTGCAGGGAAACGGCGGCGCGTCGGACGAGGACCGCAGGAACGGATTCGAGCGCGGCGGCTGGGCCCTGGGGAAGGGCGACGCCGAGACCCACGCGCTCATCAACCGGACCTACCGGCGCGCCGAGGCGTTCCTGTTCGGGCGGCGGACCTACGAGCTGTTCGCCGGCTCGTGGGGGAAGCTCACGGTCCAGGACGCCCCCGCCTGGGCGTCCGTCGTGGAGGCCCTGAACACACGGCCCAAGTACGTGGCGTCGACCGGGCTCACCGACCCGGCGTGGTCGGACACGACCGTCCTGTCCGGAGACGTCGCTGCGGCCGTCCGGGAGCTGAAGGCCAGGCCGGGCGGTGAGCTGCAGGTGCACGGCAGCGGCACCCTGACCCGGTGGCTGCTGGAGAACGACCTGGTCGACGAGATGACCCTGATCACCGTCCCGGTGGTCGTCGGCCAGGGCGCGCGGCTGTTCCCGGACGCGGGGCGCGACCTCGCCCTCGACCTGGTCGAGTCGCGGGTCGACTCGAAGGGCGTGACGATCCAGGTCTACCGGCCGGCCGGGCGCCCGCAGTACGCCGCGGCCTGAAGTCCCCGCCCATCGAACGGCGCCGTCACGGCGCCACAGGAGATGATCTTCACATGCGGTATCTGGTCTCTGTGATCGATGACAAGAGCAATCCCGGCAGCACCGACAGGCAGCCCGCCATCAGCGCGTTCAACGAACGGCTGATCGCCGAGGGCCACTGGGTCTTCGCGGGCGGACTCGCGGACACCGACGCGGCCACGGTCGTCGACAACCGGGGCGAGGAGGCGGTGTTCAGCGACGGGCCCTTCGTGGAGTCGAAGGAGTACCTCGCCGGCGTCTGGGTGTGGGAGGCGCCCGATCTGGACGTGGCGCTCAGGCTCGCCGCCGAGGCGTCGAGGGTCTGCGACCGGAAGATCGAAGTGCGGCCGTTCCAGTGAGCGACGTCCAGGAGGCGATCACCCGCGCCCACCGCGCGGAGTGGGCGCGGGTGGTCGCCGCCCTGACCAGGCGCTTCGGCGACCTCGACATCGCCGAGGAGGCGGCGGCCGAGGCGTTCGCGACCGCCGTGCAGCGGTGGCCGTCCGACGGCGTGCCTCCCAACCCCGGCGGCTGGCTGACCACCACCGCCAACCGCAGGGCCATCGACCGGATCCGGCGCGAGAACAAGCGCGACGACAAGCACGAGGAGGCTCAGAGGGTGTACGACGACGACCCGCCCGAGCCCGTCGGCGCCATCGACGACGACCGCCTCCGGCTGATCTTCACCTGCTGCCACCCGGCGCTGGCGATGCAGACGCGCGTGGCGCTGACGCTGCGCATGGTCGGCGGCCTGACCGTGCCGGAGATCGCCCGCGCCTTCCTGGTCGCCGACACCGCCCTGGAGCGGCGGATCACGCGCGCGAAGGCCAAGATCAAGGCGGCTCGCATCCCCTACAGGGTGCCGTCCGCCGAGGACCTCCCGGCGCGCCTGACGGGCGTGCTCGCCGTCCTGTACCTGGTGTTCAACGAGGGCTACCTGGCGACCGGCCCCGGCGCCGGTCCGGTGCGCCACGACCTGACCGCCGAGGCGATCCGGCTCACCCGCCTGCTCCGCGCCCTGATGCCGGACGACGGCGAGGTGGCCGGGCTGCTGGCGCTGATGCTGCTCACCGAGGCGCGCCGCACCGCCCGGGTCTCGGCCGGCGGCGAGCTGGTCCCCCTGGCCGAGCAGGACCGCGGGGCCTGGGACGCGGCGCTGATCGCCGAGGGGCACCGGCTGGTGCGCGAGCGCCTCGCCGCTGCCGCCGCCGGGACGGCTCCGGGCCGCTACCAGATCCTCGCCGCGATCAACGCCGTGCACACCTCCGCCCGCGACGTCCGCGACACCGACTGGACGCAGGTCCTCGCCCTCTACGACCAGCTCGTCCGCCTCGATCCGTCCCCGGTCGTCGCCCTCAACCGGGCCATCGCGGTCGCCGAACTCGACGGCCCGCAGGTGGCGCTGGCAGCCGTCGACCGTCTCGAGAGCAGGCTGGCCGGCTACCACGCCTACCACGCCACCCGCGCCGACCTGCTGCGCCGGCTGCACCGCGGCAGTGAGGCACGCGCGGCCTACGACAGGGCCATCGAGCTGGCGGGCAACACCGCCGAGACCGCCTACCTGACCCGCCGCCGCGACCAACTGCAGTAGCCCCCGCCGATCCCGAACACCACCCGCGCGTGCGGCGGTGTCGGTCAGCGTCCCCGCTGGTCCTCCTGATGCCACGCAGGGCCCGGGAGCCTTCATAGTCGCGGGGTGGCCGTCCGGGAGCGGAGGGCCGCGATGAGGTGGGCGACGTGCTCGTTGAGGGTGGCCTGGTCGGGCGCCTCGACGAGTAAGGCGCCGTGGAGTTCGGAGGGCCAGGGCACCAGGGCCCACCAGCGGCCGGTCGCCCTGCCGTACCAGGTGACGACGCGGGGACTGCGCGGTGCGGGCAGGGCACTCCCCCGGTGACCGTAGGTCATGCCCGTCCGCTCGCGAGGCCCGGTCGCCGTGTTCATGGCGTGACCGTCCGCAGGACGTGGACGATGCGGTCGGCCACTCCGACGACGTCGTCGGCCGGTCCGGCTTCCTGGCCCCACGTCCACCAGAAGGCGCGCCCGTCGCAGGTGATGGCGTCGGTGAGGCGGGGCGCGTCAGGGTTGGTGACCGTGAGGGTCCCGGCGCGCAGGGCCGTCCGCCATCCGCGCGCGTCGAGTTCGGCGGCAAGCCCCCGAAGTGCGTTCGTCGTCTCCATGAACACAGAAAGTAAGACAGCGTGCACACTGTGCGTTCACTGGCGTGAACGGGAACGCCATTCACAGGAGTGAACTCGTGGCGAGCGGCCCGGCTCTGGTCCGTGACGGGTCAGTGGGGCAGGCCTATGCGGGCGGCCATGCCGCGCAGTTCGCGGCCGCCGGCGTCGGTGCGGGCCTGGCTGAGCAGGACGGCGACCGATTCCCGCACCGGTGTGTTGTTGCGGATCCACTGGGGGGCGGTGTTCTCGGCGCGGCGGAGCCAGCGGATCGCCTCGTCCTTGGTTTTGCGGTCGCGGGCCAGGCCGCGTCCGACATCGGCGAGGAAGGCGGCGTGCCTGCCCTTCCTGCCGGTGAGCCTGGTCTCGTCCACATCGCGGGCGAGGTCGAGGACGGCGCCGCCTCGCTCGCCGCATTCGACGTTGACCGCGACGTTCCATACGCCGACGTTGCTGGCCGAGAAGCTCATCCAGTTCTGGTCGGGGGCGTCGGGCATCGTGCGGGCGAGGCGGGCGGCCTCGGCCGTCCAGTCGGTGGCGCGTGCGGCGTCGTGGGTGACCGCCGCCGCGAGGGCGGCGGACAGGGTGAGCATGCCGAGCACCTGGGCGCCGAGTTCACTTCCGGCGTGCGGCTCCAGTCGGTCCGCGGAGCGTTCGGTGGCGCGGAGGGTCCGGTCCCAGGAGCCCGCGCGGGGCATGGTGTGGATGCGCAGGAAGTCGGACTGGCCGCGCCGGACGGGGTCGTCCAGGATGGTCGCCGCCTGCTCGGCGCGGACGGCCGCCAGGTGGGCCAGGTCGGGGTAGCCGAGGTCCTTGGCGGTGAAGGTCGCCGCGACGCAGGCGTCGACGAGGGTCTCCAGGGCGGTGCGGTGGGCCGCTTCGTCGGCGGGGTCGGCGGCGTGCAGGTGCAACTCGTCCAGCAGGTCGGGCAGCATGTGGCCGACGCGCACGTAGTCGCAGGCCTGGTGGTGGGGCTCGACGCGGGCCATCTCGGCGACCAGTTCCGGCAGAGGGCGGGCGCGCTCGACGGCGGGGTCGTTCAGGTCGTTGGTCTGCAGGGCGAGCCT
This sequence comes from Actinomadura verrucosospora, assembly GCF_039540335.1. NCBI lineage: Bacteria > Bacillati > Actinomycetota > Actinomycetes > Streptosporangiales > Thermomonosporaceae > Actinomadura > Actinomadura verrucosospora. The sequence goes on from NZ_BAABEV010000055.1 coordinate 38,980, forward strand.
GATCGGGGGGATCACGGCGTGGGGGTCGGACTGCCCGTGGTCGGGGCCGAGGTGGGGGCCGCCGACGAGTTCGGTTTCGGAGACGCGGAGGGCGTCGGCGAGGGCGGCGATGTGGGAGCGGCGGTCGAGGCTGCGCTGCCCGCGTTCGGCCATGGACAGGAAGGATTTGGATAAGCCTGCCTGTCCGGCGAGTTGGTCGAGGGTCATGCCGCGCCAGCGGCGCAGGGCGCGCAGTCGGGCGCCGATGGTGGTCTCCTGGTGCATCGCCCGCACCTCCTCGTGAGGCTCCCGCCCTCCAGGCTACGGCCCGGCGCCGGGGTGCGGCGGGCATTCAGGGGCGGGCGTCGGCGAGGAGCCGTTTGCGTTCGGGGGTGTAGTGCCACCAGGGGCGGGCGGGCTTTCCTTCGGCCTGGTCGACGGCGGACATGACGGTGTCGAGCAGGCAGGGGTCGAGGCGGCGGCCGTGGGCGGCCGACATCCGCTCGTACAGTTCGACGGGGTCCCGGCCCGGCAGTTGGGCGACGGTGGTGATGCCGATGCGGTCGAAGTAGGCGGCGACGGCCGGTCCCACGTTGGCCAGTTCGGACGGTTCGCTGCTCATAGGGCCAACGTAGGCGCGGCGGGGCGGGGCGGTCTTGTAGGAATCGGTCAGGGGACGGCGAGGTCGAGGGCGGTGAGGCGGGCGGGGTCGGCGATCATCTCGTAGCCGGTGACGCGGCCGTCGTGGACGGTGACGGCCAGGGCGAGCAGGAGGCGGCCGTGCGGGGCGACGACGGCGCCGATCGTGCCGTCGACGAGGGCGGGCGCGGCGTACCTGGCGCGGCGGCCGAAGATCTGCATCTCGCGGGCGACGGGGCCGGCGCCGTGCAGGACGGCGGGGCGGCCGGGGGTGAGGGCGGCGTGGTCGGCGCGGCGGACGACGTCGGGGGCCAGCACGGCGAGGAGGGCGTCGAGGTCGCCGCTACGGGCGGCGGCGAGGAACGCCTCGACGACGCGGCGCTGTTCGGCGCGTTCGGGAGGCGGCGGGGAGGCGGCACCGCGGACGCGGTGGCGGGCGCGGCTTGCGAGTTTCTTGGCGGCGGCCGGGGTCCGCTCGACGATGGGCGCGATCTGGTCGAAGGGGACGGCGAACACGTCGTGCAGGACGAACGCGACGCGTTCGGCGGGGCCGAGGGTATCCAGGACGACGAGCATGGCGCGGCCGACCGATTCGATGAGGACGGTCTCGGTCTCGGGGTCGCCGTCCTCGGGCTGGACGGGTGAGTGCCATCCGTAGGGTTCCTCGCGCCGGGAGGTGCGGGCGCGGAGCATGTCGAGGCAGATGCGGGCCACGACGGTGCGCAGCCATGCCTCCAGGTCGTCGATTCCGGCGGGGCCGTGGCGGGTGAGCCGCAGCCACGCCTCCTGGACGGCGTCGTCGGTCTCGCCGGGGTTGCCGAGCATCCGGTAGGCGACGGCGCGCAGGGTGGCGCGGTGCGCCTCGAAGCGTTCGGCGAGTTGGTCGTGCATCGGTCACCTTTCCGTTCCGTGGTGCGTCTGCTTCGTGGCATCCGAGAGACGACGACGGTGGGGAGACAGATGCTCCGACACGACGAGGGTAGCGAGCCGGGAGGGCAGCCGCTGCTGCGGCCGGTGGCGCTGGGGGATCTGGAGCTGCCGAACCGGGTGGTGATGGCCCCGTTGACGCGGTCGCGCGCGTCCGGTCCCGGCCTGGAGCCGACGGACCTGCACGCCGTCTACTACGGGCAGCGCGCCACGGCCGGGCTGATCGTCGCCGAGGCGGCGTGGGTGGGTGAGCGCGCGATCGGGTTCCCCGGCGTCCCCGGCATCTACGGGGAGGCGCAGGTGGAGGCGTGGCGGCGCGTGACCGGTCTCGTCCACGCGCTGGGCGGACGGATCGTGCTGCAGTTGTGGCACACCGGCGCCCATGCCCATCCCGACCACCGGGGCGGGGCGCGGCCCGCGGGGCCGTCGGCGGTCGATCCGGGCGAGGTGTGCTGGACGGCGGCGGGCCCGAGGGCGACGGTCACGCCCCGGGAGATGACGCTCGCGGAGATCGAGGAGACGGTCGCCGCGTACGGCGCGGCGTCCGAGCGGGCGCGGCGGGCGGGGTTCGACGGGGTGGAGGTCGCCGCGAACGGCACGTTCCTGCTCGCGCAGTTCCTGAACCCGCGCCTGAACCGCCGCGCCGACGCCTACGGCGCGGACCGGGGCCGCCTGCTGCTGGAGGTCGTGGACGCGGTGACGGCGGCGTGGGAGGGGCGGCGCGCCGGGGTCCGGCTGTCGCCGTGGTGGAGCGTGGGCGACACCTCGGCCCAGGCGCGCCGCGCCGACTACCCCTACACGGCGGGCGAGGCGACGCTCGCCGCCTACGACGCCCTGGTGGCGGAGTTGAGCACCCGTCCCCTGGCTTATCTGCATCTGCGCGGTCGGGCCCTGCCCGGGCCGGGCGCGGTGCCGGACCTGGACGAGTTCGCCCGCTACCGCAAGCTGTTCGACGGGGCGCTGGTCGCCAATCACGGGTTCGGGCGGGAGTCGGGGAACGCGGTGGTCGAGGCGGGGATCGCCGACGCGGTGTCGTTCGGGCGGCCGTTCATCGCCAATCCGGATCTGGTCGCCCGGTTCGCGCTGGGCCTCGCCGTGGCGGGCGGCGACGAGGCCACCCACTACGGCGGAGGCGCGCGGGGGTATGTCGACTATCCGGTGTGGGCGGGGTCCTAGGCGCCGGCCGCGGGGGGCGTGACGAACTCGGGCTGGTCCAGGACGCGCAGCCAGCTGCCGTCGGGCTGGCGCCGGACGACCTGCGCGCGTGCGCCGGCGCCGTCCTTGGGCGGGGTGGAGGTGAGGGCGAGGTCGCCGCTGATCAGGGTGGGCAGCGGCTCCTCGGGCGTGAAGCGGGGGCGCGCGGCCAGGACCTTCTCCCACAGTTCGCGGATGGCCTGGCGCCCCACGGTCTGGGAGCCGGGCGGGTAGGCCATCACCGCGTCCTCCTCGTAGAGGGCGGCGACGCCGGCCGCGTCGCCGGCGTTGGAGCGTTCGACGAACAGGCGGGTGATGTCCTCGGGCCGCATGGCCTTCTCGTACTGCGTCATGGCTTCCCCCAGGTCGTTGGTGCTTTCACCTCTCATCGTGGTCGCCCCAGGCCGAGAAGTCCAAGAGATGGTTCTTCTGGTTTGCAGAAGCGATGCTTATGCGGGTTGGAAGAGTTCGACGAGGTTCCCGGCGGGGTCGGCGATCAGGATCTGGCGGCCGCCGGGGCCGGTGACGAGGTCGCTGCGGAAGGTCAGGCCCGCGCCGCGCAGCCGCGAGATCTCGGCGTCCAGGTCGTCGACGGTCAGGTGGATGCGGTTGCCTCCGGCGACGGCGGCGTCCGCGGGGGTGGCGCGGGCGCCGGAGCTGGCGGGCCCCGACAGCAGGAGGCGCAGGGGACCGCGCACGACATCGGCGAACGCGGGCGCCGCGTCGAGGTTGAGGGTGAAGCCGAGGTGGGCGGTGTAGAACTCGACGGCGGCCTGGACGTCGTCGACGAGGTAGCGGACGCCTGCGTGCGTGTCGTGTCCGGTCATGGGTGTTCCTCCGTCTTAGGTGCTGGCTGTGGTGTGTGGGCGAGGAGCGGCAGCAGGTGGCGCACGCGCGTGTCGAGGTCGGCCGCCACCTGGTGGAAGGCCGCGGGCGCGTCCGGCGCCGCGGCCGGGTCGGGGGTGCTCCAGTGGGCGTGCCGGGCGTGGTCGCCGAAGTCGGGGCAGGCTTCGCGGGCCTTGTCGCACAGGGTGATGACGCGGTCGAAGCGGCGGTGCGGGGCGTCCAGGCGGCGGGGGCGCTGCGCGGAGATGTCGATGCCGTACCGCTCGCGCAGAATTTGGACGGCGCGGGGGTGCATCTCGGCTTTGGGGCGGGTGCCGGCGCTGGCGGCGGTGACGCGGCCGCCGCCGTGGTGGCGCAGGAGGGCTTCGGCGATCGGCGAGCGCGCGCTGTTGCCCGTGCACACGAACAGCACGGCCGGGGCGGCTCCATCGTGCGGGCCGTCGGGGAGGCGCGGGGGCGCGGGGGCGGACCGCAGCGCCGGGTGCAGGGCGGTACCGGCTTCGGCGAGGGCGTGGGCGCAGCGGTCCAGGTCCAGGCGGTAGTAGCTGTCGCGGCCGTCGTGGCTGCTGCGGGCGGCGGTGACGAGGCCGCCGTCGCGCAGCAGCCGCAGGTGGTAGGAGACGAGGTTCTGCGGCGCGGCGGCCAGGTCGGTGAGTTCGCGGACGCGCAGGTCGCCGTCGGCGAGGGCGGTCAGCAGCCGCCAGCGCAGCGGGTGGGCGGCCAGCCGCACGAACGCCGGGGCGGCTTGACTCGGTGACGCCATGCCCGGACGATACATCAAATGAGTTTGATGGAGTAGGCGGGCGAGGGGGTGGGCGATGGCGTTCCGGCGCCGGAACCGGGGCGGGCCTTCGGCGACCGCCTCCGAAGCGGCCGGGGCCGAAGCGGCCGGGTCTGGGACGGCGGCGTCCGGGGCGGCGGGGGCCGAGTCGGGCGCGGGGCCCGCCGGAGGTGAGCGGCTGGCGCGGCGGCTGGGCACCGGGGACGCGGTGCTGATCGGGCTCGGGTCGATGGTCGGGGCGGGAGTGTTCGCCGTGTTCGGGCCCGCGGCGCGGGTGGCGGGCACGGGGCTGCTGGTGGGGCTGGTGGTCGCGGCGGTGGTCGCGTACTGCAACGCGGTCGCCTCGGCGCAGCTGGCGGCGGCGTACCCGACGTCCGGCGGCACCTACGTGTACGGCCGCGAGCGGCTGGGCCCGTGGTGGGGGTTCGCGGCGGGCTGGGGTTTCGTGGTGGGCAAGACGGCCTCGTGCGCGGCGATGGCGCTGACCTTCGCCTCCTACGCGGTGCCGGGTCCGGGGTGGGCGCGCCGCGCGGTCGCGGCGGCGGCCGTGGCGGCGCTGGCGTCGCTGAACTACCGGGGCGTGACCAGGACGGCGCTGCTGACGCGGGTGCTGGTGGTCGCGAGCCTGACGGCGCTGGCGGTGGTGGTGGCGGGGATCGCCGTGGGCGGGCGGGCGAGCGCGGCGCACCTGGGCGGGTGGGCGGCGGTGGGCGAGGGCGGCTTGTACGGCGTCCTGCAGGCGGCGGGGCTGCTGTTCTTCGCCTTCGCGGGCTATGCCCGCATCGCGACGATGGGTGAGGAGGTGCGCGACCCGTCCCGCACGATCCCCCGGGCGATCCCGGTCGCGCTGTTCATCGCGGTGGCGGTGTACCTGGTGGTGGGGGCGGCGGCGCTGCTGGCGGCGGGTCCGCGGGTGCTGGCGGACGCGGCCGCGCCGGTGGCGGCGGCGGACGAGGCGGCGGGAGCGGGGGCTTTGGCGCCGGTGGTGCGGGTGGGCGCGGCGCTGGCGTCGCTGGGCGCGCTGCTGGCGCTGATCGCCGGGATCGGCCGCACGGCGCTGGCCATGGCGCGGCACCGGGATCTGCCGGGGTGGCTGGCGGCGGTGCATCCCCGGCACCGGGTGCCGCACCACGCCGAGGTCGCCGTGGCGGTGGCGGTGTGCGCGCTGGTGACGGCCGCGGACCTGCGGGGGGTGATCGGGTTCTCCTCGTTCGGCGTCCTGGTGTACTACGCGGTCGCCAACGCGAGCGCCTTCACCCAGCCGGCGGCCGACCGCCGCTGGCCGCGGGCGCTCAACGTGCTCGGCGGCGCGGGGTGCGTGGTGCTGGCGGCGACGTTGCCGTGGACGTCGGTGCTGGCGGGGGCGGTGATGTTCGCCGTGGGGCTGGGCGGCCGGTGGCTGGCGCTGCGGCGGCGGGGCCGGGGCGCGTCCGGCGGCGTACCCGACGGCGGGTGAGGATGAGGGAGACGCCGCCGCAGGTGAGGTCGGTTCGGGAGCCTTACCTGGACGGAGTGGCGGGACAGGCGGCCGGCGCCTCGTCAGGTCTGCAATCGCCTTGACGATGTCTCGAGCATCGCGCGTTATCCCGGATTTGGAATCGGGGTTTCGGCCTGACGCGCCCGGCACAGTTCCCGCGGTTCTGATTCAACCGGGCGCCGCGCCCCGGGGGCAACCCCTTTTTCTCAAGGGGGGCGCCCCACGGGGCGGGCGGTCAGCGGGCGAACAGGGACGCGTAGACGGTGCGGTCGCCGTCGGTGACGATCTGCCCGGCCAGGTGGGGGCCGGTGACGGTGGACAGCCGCAGGTCGAGGTAGCGCTCCTCCTCGCGGAGTTCGACGGGGCCGGTGGGGAGGTCGGCGAGCCAGCCGCCGATCTCGGTGAGGCGGGCGGAGCGGTCGCGGTCCAGGGCGGCGCGCAGCCCGGCGAGCCCCGCCGCCCCGTGCTGGTCCGACTGGCGCTGGTCCGCCCCGTGCTGGACGCCGTCGTAGGGGGCGGCGGCGCCGGGGCCGGGCGGGGCGGGTTCGGCGTGCCAGGCGGCGACGCCGTAGGCGAAGCAGACCAGCGCGGTCCACATCTCGGCGAAGTAGCGGGGGTCGGGTGCGATCTCCAGGCCGGCGAAGCGGCCGGAGACGAAGAACAGGGCGCCGAGCTGGCCGGGCTGCGGTTCCAGGCGGGACTGGAACTGGGTCAGCACGGCGCGCTTTCGGGACAGGATCTGCTCCAGGTGGCCGCGGCGGGGCAGGCCGTGGCGGGCGTTGAGGGCGGCGATGTCGTCCCACAGCTTGCTGTAGCCGGCGACGCCGCGCAGGTCCAGGGCGCGGGCGCGCAGCTCCAGCGGCAGGACGAAGAACCACTGGTCGCGTTCGCTGAGGTAGCCGCCCTGGCTCTGCTGGACGCAGCAGGCGTCGTCGAAGCGGACGGTCTGCCCGGCGGCCAGGAACGCCGAGCGGCACAGGGCGTGGTTCTGGGCGCGGTCCTGGATGTAGCCGATGTGCAGGGGGACGATGGCGACGCCGGAGTCGGCGCGGTTGGCGAGTTCGACCTGCCCGTAGCCGGCGACGCGGGTCAGTTTGAGGCCGGTGCGGGGCGGCGCGAAGCCGGGGAGGGCGGGCCCGGCGATGGGGACCATGGTGAGCGCGCCGGCCTGCTGGGGGGTGCCCAGGCGGTGTCCGGCGAGGCTGAGGGGGCCGGGGACGAGGGTGTCGAGCGCCGTCATGCTGGTCATGCGGTGCTCCCTTCGGGTCTGGGCGTGCGCGGGCGCAGGCGCGTGGCGGGCGCGCGGGGTGCACGCGGAGGGCCGGTTCGGGCGGCGGTTCAGGCGGCGATGCGGGCGGTGAGGGTGTCGGCCTGCCGGTCGAGGGCGTCCAGGCGGTCGTGGAGGGCGGCGCGCAGCCAGGGGGCGCCGGCGGCGCAGTGCCCGAACATCCAGGGCAGCAGTTCGGCGAAGTCGTCCTGGTGCCAGAAGCCGCGCTGCGGCAGGGAGGGGGCGGGGCGGCGCAGGGTCAGGTCGTCGCTGCCGGTGAACTGGGAGTGGCAGAACACCACCGGGGTGGTGATGCCGGCGTGCGGCAGGCTCGCCACGACCCTGGCCAGGTCGCCGGGGTAGACGTTCTCGTAGCCGTCGGAGACGACGGCGACCAGGTCGGGTTCGGCGCCCAGGGCGTCCAGGACGCCGGTGGCCAGGTCGGTGGCGCCGCGCGGGGCGCGCTCGTCGCCGCCGGTCTCGATGACCTCCAGGCGGGCGCACACCTGCGACAGCACCATGCGCAGCGCGGCGGCCTGGGACAGGGCGGCCCATTCGCGGTCGCCGTAGCCGCGCATGGACGCCGAGGCGTCCATGACCAGGGCGAGGGTGCCGGTGAAGCGGGGGAACTCGGCGGCGGCGGCGCCGACCTGGCGGCCGAGGGCGGCGTAGAGGTCCTCGGCGGGCCCGCCCCGGTACAGGTGGACGAGGGTTGCGGCGATGTCGCCGCGGTTGGTGGCGGTGATGGTGGCGGGCCGCTGTCGGACGGTGTCGACGGACAGGACGGGCCGGTCGACCGCGGCGGGGTCGCCCGCGGTGGGCCGGGTCGCCGGGTCGTCGGCGTGGTAGAGGGCCTGGACGCGGTCGGGCGCGGCGGCGGGGTCGGTGAGGAAGCGCAGCAGGCGCCGCTGGAGGTAGTCGGAGGCGGTGTCGCCGCCGGCGATGCGGCCGGCGCAGCCGCGGGCGGTGGCGGTGCCGAGGGCGTGCTCGAAGCAGTCGCGCAGGGCGGGGCGCCGCGCGGCGATGAGGGCGTCGGCGGCGGGGTGCTCCAGGACGAACCGCAGCGCGGCGCGGGTGGTGTGCTTGTGGTTGGCGCGCAGCCGCCGCAGGGCGAGCAGGACGGTGATGACGTGGGCGGGCGGCAGGCCCAGGGTCAGGACGCGGGCGACGCGGGCCTGCACGGCGCGGGCGCGGTCGTCCAGGCCGGCCTGGGAGGCGGCGAGGACCTGCAGCAGCACGCGGGCGCGCTGCCAGGGCCGCACGCCGGGGGCCACGCCGAGCAGGGCGTAGCCCTCGGGGTCGCCGGTGTGCGCGGCGCGGTGCAGGTCCGCGTCGTCCCAGCGCAGGTGCGCGCCCCGGGGCAGGGTCAGGGCGGTGTCGTGGTGGTGCAGGTGGGCAAGGAGCGTGGGGGTGTCCATGGTTGTCGGCCTCCGCAACCCTGGAGTCTAGGAATGATCTGCGGTGGGTCGACACTCATTTTCCGGTGGCCGGGGCTTGGCCGGCGGTGCCGGGAGGCTCGGCGAGGGGCTCGGTGGCGGGCGGGGCGGCGGGTGCGGCGGCGTAGCGGCCGAGCCCGTGTTCGAGCAGGTCGAAGGCGCGGGCCGCGGCGGCATAGACGTCCTCGGCCATCTCCTGGAGGGTCTCCCCCGCGCTCTTGCGGTCGGCGATCTGCTCGACGAGCGTGTTCTGCACGGCGAAGATCATGGCGGCGGCGGCGCGGGGGGCGATGTCGTCGGGGCCGGCGCCGGTGGCCTCGGCGAGCAGGTCGGCGAGGCGGTCCTGGGCGAGGCGGCCGATCTCGCGCTGGCGGGCCATGAGGGCGGGGCTGGCGCGCACGGTGCGGGTCCAGACCTCCGAGCCCTCGTGGAAGGCGGTCTGGTAGGCGCGGGCGTCCAGGCCTTCGAAGAAGCGGCGGCGGAACAGGGCCACGGCGCCCTCGCCGGGGCGGCGGTCGCGGAAGTCGCGCCCGGCGGCCTCGATGATCTCGTCCTGCCGGTCGAAGAACAGGTCTTCCTTGGTCCTGAAGTAGTTGAAGACGGTGTTGACCGACACGTCGGCGGTGCGGGCGACGTCGGCGATGGTGACATTGTCGAACCCGCGGGTCATGAACAGGCCGGTGGCGATGTCGGCGATGCGGCGCCGCGTCTCGCGCTTCTTACGCTCCCGCAGTCCCAGTTCCGGTTCGACGCCGGGGACGTGGTCCTCACCCATGCACGGAAATATACCTTCCCTGGTGTCACTGAAAACTTGGAGTGACTGCAAAATTGGGGTTACGCTAGCGGCCGTCGTTCTCAAGGAGGTCATCGTGATCGAGGCTCGCGGGCTCGCCCGCACCTTCACCGGCGGGCACGGGACGGTCGAGGCCGTCCGCGGGGTGGACCTGTCGGTCGCGCCCGGCGAGGTCGTCGGGTTCCTCGGCCCCAACGGGGCCGGCAAGACCACCACGCTGCGGATGCTGACGACGCTGCTGGCGCCGACCGCGGGCACCGCGACCGTCGCCGGCCACGACCTGCGCGCCGATCCGGCGGCGGTGCGGCGCCGGATCGGCTATGTCGCGCAGGGCGGCGGCACCGACCCGGGCGTCCCGGTGGCCGAGGAGCTGGACCTGCAGGCCCGCCTGTACGGGGTGCGCGACCGGTCCGCGCGGATCGCCGAGCTGTGCGCGCGCCTGGACCTGGAGGGCCTCGGGCCGCGTCCGGCGGGGTCGCTGTCGGGCGGGCAGCGCCGCCGCCTGGACATCGCGCTCGGGCTGGTGCACCGTCCGCCGCTCCTGTTTCTGGACGAGCCCACCACGGGCCTGGACCCGCAGAGCCGCGGCAACCTGTGGGACCACATCCGCGCCATGCGCGACCGGGAGGGCGCGACGGTGTTCCTGACGACGCACTACCTGGACGAGGCCGACGCGCTGTGCGACCGGCTGCTGATCATCGACCGGGGCCGCATCGTCGCCGAGGGCACGCCCGCCGAGCTCAAGCGCCGCGTCGCCGGGGACGTGGTCACGGTGGAGCTGGCCGAGGCCGCCGGCGTCGAGGGCGCCCGCAAGGCGCTGGCGGCGCATCCGGCCGTCCGCGAGGCCGCGGTGTCCGGCGGGACGCTGCGGCTGACCGTCGAGGACGGCGAGACGGCGCTGATGTCCCTGATCCGCGCGCTGGACGGCGCGGGGGTGGAGCTGGCGTCGCTGAACCTGGCCCGCCCCACGCTGGACGACGTGTTCTTCACCTTCACCGGCCGCTCGCTGCGCGACGCGGCCTGAACCGAGGAGTCCCCCCATGTCTGGTGAACAGAGCGCTTCCGTCGAAGCGACCGAAACGACCGGAGCGACCGCGGCGACCGGTCGGGCGGCCGCTGCCGCGCGGGTCGCCTCCGACACGCGCCTGATCTTCCTGCGGTACATGCGGCAGACGCTGCGCAGCAAGGTCGCGGTGGTGTTCGGCGCGGTGCAGCCGCTGCTGTACCTGGTGCTGTTCGGGCCGCTGCTGACGGATCTGGTGGACGTGCGCGGGTTCGGCGCGGGCAGCGCCTGGCAGGTGTTCGTGCCCGGGGTGCTGATCCAGCTGGCGCTGTTCGGCGCCGGGTTCGCGGGGTTCGGGCTGATCGCGGATCTGCGGTCGGGGGTGGTGGACCGGCTACGGGTCACCCCGGCCAGCCGCACCGCGCTGCTGCTGGGGCGGGTCCTGCGCGACACCGCCGTGGTGGGGTTCCAGGGCGTGGTGGTGGTGGCGGTCGGGCTGGCGCTGGGGCTGCGGGCCCCGGTGGGCGGGATCGCCGTCGGGCTGGCGCTGGTGGTGGCGCTGGCGGTGAGCGTGGCGTCCCTGTCCTACGTGGTGGCGCTGCGCACGCGCAGCGAGGACGCGTTCGCGCCGATCCTGACGTCGGTGACGCTGCCGCTGATGCTGCTGTCGGGGATCCTGCTGCCGATGAGCCTGGCGCCGGGGTGGCTGGACGCGGTGTCGCGGTTCACCCCGTTCCGGTACATGGTGGACGCGGCGCGGGCGGCGTTCCTCGGCGACTTCGCGACGGCGGCGGTCGCGGAGGGGGCGCTGGTGGCGGTCGCGCTGGTGGCGGCGTCGGTGGCGCTGGGCGCCCGCCGGTTCCGCCGCGAGAACGCCTGACCGGGGCCGGCCAGAGGCCGGTCAGGGGCGCAGGGAGGCGGGGCTGGGCCGCGGGCCCGTCCCGCCGCCCTGCGCGGAGTCGCGTGCACCGCCCTTCGCGGCGCCGTCCTGCGGGCGGTCCGCGGGGGCGGGGGCGGTGACGTGCAGGACCTCGGGGTGGGTGACGGTGGCGCGCTGGGCGATGTAGGCGCCGGCCAGCACGATCGCGCCGCCGGTCATCTGCGCGGCGGTGAGGCGCTCCCCGAGGACGGCCCAGGCGATGAGGGCGGCGGCGACGGCCTCGGTGTAGCAGATGGCGCCGCCGACCTGCGCCGACAGGCGCTGCAGCCCGGCGACGCCGGTGAGGTAGGCCAGGACGGTGCTGACCAGGCCGATCCAGGCGACCAGCGCCCAGCCGGGCGCGGCGTGCCCGGCGACGGCCACCGGGGCGGGCAGCACCTGCCAGGGCAGCGTCCACGGCGCGGCCAGGGCGGTCAGGGCGAGGGCGGCGACGACACCGCCGGCGGAGGTGATGACGAGGGCGTCGACCTCGCCGGTCAGCCGGTCGACGATGAGGAAGTAGCTCGCCTGGCAGGCGGCGGCGCCGAGCCCGGCGGCCAGGCCGACCGGGTCCAGCGACAGCCCCGTCCACACCTGCACCACCAGGGCGAGGCCGGCCATGGCGATCGCGACGCCGGCGGCGGCGCTGCGGTGCACGGGCGCGCGGCGCACCAGCCGCAGCCACGCCAGCACGATGACCGGGCCGCTGAACTCCAGCAGGATCGCCACCCCGACCGGCAGGCGCGAGGCGGCCACGAAGTAGAAGGCCTGGCAGCCGGCGACGCCGGTCAGGCCGTAGAGGGCCAGGGCGGGCAGGTGGGGGCGCAGGCCGCGGGCGGCGGCCCGCCCGCGCAGCAGGAACGGCAGCGGCGCCAGGACCAGCGCGGCGACCGTGATGCGCAGCCACACCGCCTGCAACGGGCCGATTCCGGCCTCGATGAGGGCCTTGCCGAGCGGCCCGGACGCGCCGAAGCACACCGAGGACAGCACCGCCAGGCCCAGTCCCCCGGCGCGGGTCCGCGCGGCGCCGTCCATCCTCACCCCCCGGGTCGTGCGGTGTGCCGCAGAGCCCGCTCCCGGCGGACTAATGAGCATCCTGCCATAACACTCCTTACACGTCGATGGCGGGATACCGGCCTTTAATGCGGGCGATGCCGGACGCGACACCCGCGGCCACTACTATTCGCCGGATGAGCTGGCAGTCGGCCGGGGCGGGGCCCGGTGGAACCGGAGGGGGCCCGAGCGGCGACCTGTTCGCCTCGGTCGAGGGCAACGTGCGCGAGCTGGTGGCCTCACCGTGGTGGCAGAGCGCCCAGCCGGCCGACCGGGCGGCGCAGATCGCCGCGCGGATGCTGTGGGGCGCCGGCGAGTGGTGGCTGTACGGCGCGTGGGGACGCTGGTACCGGTGCGGCCTGGACGGCACCTGGCACCCCTGCCCGCCCCCCGCGCAGTTCGAGGACCGCCGCGTCGCCGTCCCCGCGCCCCAGGGCGCCGGGACGCCGCCCGTCCCGCCGCAGCTGTTCCCCACCGGCCCGGACCTGTCGGCCGGGCGCGTGGCGCCGCTGGGGTTCCTCGGGCCCGTCCCCGACACCGCCGTCGTCGCCCGCATCTCCCAGGCGCTGACCACCGCGCTGGCGGTGAACCCGCAGCAGTTCGCCCAGCGCGACCCGATGTTCCAGCCCGGCACGCCCAGCACCGTCGCCGCCGCGTGGGGCGCGCTGCTGTGGTGCGCCGGGTCCCCGGTGGTGCTGACCGAGCACCCGCTGATCGAGTCGTTCATCCCGTTCCTGACGACCTCGGCCGACCAGCTGCACTGGATGATGCCGCCGGACTTCGCCACCCTGGCCGGCTACTACGTCCACCGGCTCGGCGCCGGCGACGGCGGCGGCGCCGCGCACATCGCCCGCGTCATGTACGAGGTCGCCGCCGGGCTGCAGGCCGACCCCCGGTTCCGGCCCGGCGCCGACGCGCTGGCCGCGGTGACCGCGGCGTCCCTGCGCATGGTCAACCAGGACATGGCCACCGTCCGGTACGGGCCGGAGGCGATCCTGCAGGAGTGGCGGCGCCGCTGCCCCGCCGAGTTCGCCACCCCGATGGTCCGCGACACCGCGCCCGGCGAGTACCTGCGCCTGGCCCTGTACGACCTGCAGGAGATCGTCGCGGAGCTGACCGGGCCGCGCCCGGCCGCGGCGGGCCGCAGCCACGACGAGGTCCGCCGCGCCGGGATCGCGGTGCTGGCCGCCGACCTGCAGGCCGCGCCGGGCGCGCTGCCGGCGCTGCAGCACTGGCTGGACGCCGACAGCGCCCGCACGCTGCAGGCGGTGCTGACCGATCCGGCCAACCCGCTGCGGTCGCTGTGGCCGCGCGACGGGCGGCTGCCCGACGCGCTGCGCAGCGACGACTCCGACGCCCTGGCCGCGCTGCTGGCCACCAGCTACACCCTCGGGCTGACCTGGTGCCGGCTGGCGCAGGTGCCGCCTCCGGCGACGGGGTTCGCGGTGCCGCAGGCGGTCGCGGCGGAGCTGACGTCCCCGGCCATGCACACCCCGCCCTCCACCGACGAGCTGTCGGCGTGGGACATCATCAAGGCGGCCCGCGCCCATATGGCCGCCGAGCGCGCCGCCACGGGCGCCGACCAGCCGGTCGCGCCGGGCCCCGAGCCCGCGCAGGAGGCCCCGGGCCCGCCGCCCGCGGTGGCGCCCGCGCCGCCCCCGGCCGCTCCGCC
>NZ_BAABEV010000056.1:0-51594 GCF_039540335.1 Actinomadura verrucosospora
GTGCCCGCGCGGCCGGCGCGGCGCGCCGGGCGGCTCGCGCAGCGCGGCGTGGCCGGCCACGCCCGGCCCGGCGCCCGCGAGGATCAGCCGCTGCATCGCTTCGAGCCGCGCCACGTCCGCGGGGGTGTAGCGGCGGTGGCCGCCGGGGCTGCGCCCGCTCGGACCGATGCCGTACCTGCGGTCCCACGTGCGCAGGGTGGCGGCCGCCAAGCCCAGGCGCCGCGCCACCGCGCCGACGCCCAGTCCCGGTTCCCGGTCCGTCTCCCCACGCATGCGTTCGGTCTCCTGTGCTACTCCGACGGCACAGCGTACGACGTCCCCGGTGGGCCGATGCCACCGGTCGTACGGTCTTCCCAGTCGTGCGGTCCCAGCGGTCGTGCGGTCTGACTGGTCTTCGCCGGAGCCGGTTCCTCCGGTTGCATCGCGGCGGCGCCGGCCTCGGCGCTGACCTGCGCGAGAGCCCGCACGGGCGCGGACGTGCGGACACCGCCGGAGGCGGACGTGCGGACACCGCCGGAGCGGGAAGGGTCACGGCCATGACTGCGACGAGCGAGGGGCATCGCGTCCGGGCGCGCGGCCGGTGGGCCGTCTACGGGGCCACCGCGGCGGCGGTGGCGGTGACCGCCGCGGCCGGGGCCAGGGCGGTCGACCCGGACAGCCGCTGGTACCGCGCACTGGACAAGCCGCCGTGGCAGCCGCCTTCCTGGGCCTTCGGGGCCGTGTGGACGCCGCTGTACGCGACGGTCGCCTGGGCGGGCGGGCGCGCGCTGCTGAGGGCCCGGGGCCGCCGGCGCCGCGCCCTGGCCGCGAGCCTCGGCGTCAACCTGGTGCTGAACGCCGGCTGGAACCACCTGTTCTTCGGCCGCCGCAGCCCTAACGCGGGGGTCGCGGGCACGCTGCTGCTGGACGTCAGCAACGCCGAGCTGATCCGCCGCTCGGCCCGCACCGATCGCGTCGCCGCCGCCGCGCTGCTCCCCTACGCGGCATGGTGCGGGTTCGCCACCGCGCTGAACGGCGACATCGCCTACCGCAACCGTTCGCGCCCGCGGCTCCGAAGACTCAGGTGATGGAAACCTCGCTGATGCTGTTCACCCGCGACCTCCGGGTACGCGACAATCCCGCACTGGCCGCGGCCTGCGAGGCCGGACGGGTCGTCCCGGTCTTCGTCTTCGACGACGCGATCCTGGACGGTCCGTTCGCCGCGCCCAACCGCGTCCGGTTCCTCCTCGAAAGCCTTGCCGACCTGCGGGAGTCGCTCAGCGAGCGCGGCGGCGACCTGGTGGTGCGGCGCGGCGACCCGGCCGGGGAGGCGGTCCGGCTGGCCCGGGAGACCGGCGCCCGCTCGCTGATGCTCGCCGACGAGCGGACGGCGTACGGGGCCCGGCGCCTCGACCGCCTCCGCGAGGCCGTGCGCGCGGACGGCCTCGACCTGGACATATCGGTACACCCCGGCATCACGGTGGTCACGCCCGGCGACCTCACCCCGGGCAGCGGCGACCACTACAAGGTGTTCACCCCGTACTGGCGGGCCTGGGAGGCGGCCCGGTGGCGCCCGGCCGCGGACGCGCCCGCGAAGGTCCGGCTGCCGTCCGGTGTGAAGCCGGGCGCGCTGCCCCGGCTCGCCGACCTGACCTCCGGCTCCCCGTCCCCCGACCTCGCGCCCGGCGGGGAGGGCGCGGGACGCGAACGCATGAGGGCGTGGCTGCGCGACGACGCCGCCGCGTACGACGACGTCCGCGACGATCTCGCCGCCGACCGCACGTCGCGGCTCAGCCCCTACGTGAAGTTCGGCTGCGTCTCGCCGCGGGAACTGGCGGAGGCCGCGCCGGACGCCTACCGGCGCCAGCTGGCGTGGCGGGACTTCCACCACCAGGTCGCCGCCGCCTTCCCCGACCTCCCGCGGCGCGACTACCGGGCGCGGGACCGGCGGTGGAAGGACGACGAGGACGCCTTCGCCGCCTGGTGCGGCGGCACGACCGGCGTCCCGATCGTGGACGCGGGGATGCGCCAGCTCCACCGTGAGGGGTTCATGCACAACCGCGCCCGGCTCATCACCGCCTCGTTCCTGACCCGCGACCTCGGCGTCGACTGGCGCAGGGGCCTCGGCCACTTCAACGAGTGGCTCGTCGACGGTGACGTCGCCGACAACGCGGGGAACTGGCAGTGGGTCGCCGGGACGGGGAACAGCACCCGGCCCGACCAGGTGATGAACCCGCTCCGGCAGGCGGCGCGCTTCGACCCGCGCGGCGACTACGTGCGCAGATACGTCCCCGAACTGGCCGGCGTCGAGGGCTCGCGCGTCCACCGCCCCTGGACGCTGGACGAGGAGCGCCGGCGGGAGCTCGGCTACCCGCCGCCGATCATCGACCCCGACGACCGGTAGGCGAGCCCCGTGCCCGCGCCCCTCGCTCCCGGGTCACTTCAGCGGATCGTGCCCCCGGGTCATGAGCGAGTACCGCCAGCGGGTCTCGGCGGCCTCGCCCGACGGGCGCCGCGCGAGATGGCGGTGGGCGACCCGGCCGAACTCGTCGGCCGTCTCCTCGTCGCTCATCCGGACTTCTTCCCTTCGCGGCCGTTGCCCTCGCCGCCGCTCCCCTTGCCCTCGTCCCCCTTCCGTTGGTGCAGCGCCGAGCCTTTGTGGACGGCCTTCTTCCCGCTCTTCCCGCTGCGGACGACGTACTGCGGCTCCTCCGGCGAGGCGGCCACCGTGCGCCCCGCCTCCTCCCGCCTGTCAGTGATCTTCTTCTCCACGCGTCCCTCGGTCGTGGACCCGTGACTGCGCCAGCCGACCTCGTCCCCCGGCTCCGGCTCTTTCCCCCGCTTGCCGGCTCTCCCCCGCTTGCTCACTTCGTCCCCCCGTTCGGTCGTACGGGTGGCGTTACCCGTCCCAGCGAGAACCGACCATGGAGGACCACATGAACGCCGGCAATGGGCGAACCTGTCTCGTCACCGGGGCCAGCGGCTACATCGGAGGCCGCCTCGTGCCGGAACTCCTGGACGCCGGCCACCGGGTGCGGTGCATGGCGCGCTCCGCCCGGCGGCTGCGCGACCACCCGTGGGCCGACCGGGTGGAGATCGTGGAGGCCGACGCGACCGATCCCGAGTCGTCCCGGCGGGCCCTGGAGGGCGTGGACGTCGCCTACTACCTGATCCACGCGATCGGCGGCCGCGGCGGCTTCGCCGAGGCCGACCGGCGCGCGGCCCGCACGTTCTCCGGCGCGGCGCGGGAGGCGGGGGTCGGGCGGCTGGTCTACCTCGGCGGGATGGAGCCGGAGGAGGAGCTGTCGGCGCACCTGCGGTCCCGCGCCGAGGTCGGCCGCATCCTGCTGGAGAGCGGGGTGCCGACCGCGTGGCTGCGCGCCGCGGTGATCATCGGTTCGGGCTCGGCGTCGTTCGAGATGCTGCGCTACCTGACCGAGCGGCTGCCGGTGATGGTCACGCCGCGCTGGGTCCGCACCCGCATCCAGCCGATCGCGATCCGGGACGTCCTGTACTACCTGGTGGCGGCCGCCGACCTGCCCGAGGACGTGAACCGGGGGTTCGACATCGGCGGGCCGGACGTGCTCACCTACGTCGAGATGATCCGCGGCTACGCGCGCGCGGCGGGGCTCAAGCAGCGGATCATCCTGCCGGTCCCGGTGCTGAGCCCGCGGCTGTCGAGCCTGTGGGTGGGCGGCATCACGCCCGTCCCCGGAGCGCTGGCGCGGCCGCTGGTGGAGTCGCTGCGCAACGAGGTCGTGTGCAGGGAGAACGACCTCGCCGAGTACGTGCCGCCGCCGCCGGGCGGGCCGGTCGGGTTCGAGCGCTCGGTCGAGCTGGCGCTGCGCCGCGTCCGGGAGGCGGACGTCGCGACCCGCTGGTCGTCGGCGAGCACGCCCGGCGCGCCCAGCGACCCCCTGCCGACCGACCCTGACTGGGCGGGCGGCAGCCTCTACACCGACGAGCAGGTCCGCTGGACGGACGCGCCGCCCGAGCGGCTGTGGGAGGTGGTCGAGGGGATCGGCGGGGATCGCGGCTGGTACTCCTTCCCCGTCGCCTGGCAGGCCCGGGGCGTCCTCGACCGGCTGGTCGGCGGGGTCGGCCTGCGGCGCGGCCGCCGCGACCCGCGCCGGCTGCGGATCGGGGAGGCCGTGGACTTCTGGCGCGTGGAGGAGATCGAGCCGGGGCGGCTGCTGCGGCTGCGGGCCGAGATGCGGCTCCCGGGGCTGGCCTGGCTGGAGTTCGTCGTGCGCCGCGACGGCTCCCGCACGTCCCTCACGCAGCGGGCCCTGTTCCATCCCCGGGGACTCGCCGGGCACGCGTACTGGTGGGCGTTCCGCCCGTTCCACGACCGGATCTTCGGGGGGATGTGCTCGGGCATCGTCCGCGCGGCCGAGCGGGGCGAGGCGCCGAGGCCGCGCGCGGCGGTGCGGGCCCGCTGAGGCCGGGCCGCCCGCGGGGTGATGCAACCGACCGGTCCCCGCGTCCCGAAGAACTGTGCAGACCTGAAGAACCGTGCAGAACTCACCCGGGACGATGATGGAGAGAAAAGTGCGAACCCGACATCGTGCGGCGCGCCCGCACGGCGGCCGTCACAGGGCGGGCTGATGGGCGGGCGGGGCCCCGTCGTCGTGGTCGGGGCGGGTCTCGGCGGCCTGTCCGCCGCGATCCATCTGGCGGCGCGCGGCCGCGAGGTCGTGCTGGTCGAGGCCCGTGACGTGCCGGGCGGCTGCTGCGGCACCGTGAACGCCGGGCCGGCCGGCGAGTACCGGTTCGACACCGGCCCCTCGGTGCTCACGATGCCGGAGGTGCTCGCCGAGACGTTCGGCGCGGCGGGCGCTGACCTGGAGAGCGTGCTGCCGCTGCGGCGCCTGGACCCGTTCTACCGGCTGGCGTTCCACGACGGGTCCCGGCTGGACGTGGTGGGCGGCGCCGAGCGGATGGCCGCGGGCGTCCGGGAGCTGTGCGGCCCCGACGAGGCGGCGCGGTACCTGCGGTTCCGGCGGCGGCTCGGGGAGATGTTCGAGGCGGAGTGGTCGTCGTTCATCGACGCGGACATGACCCGGCTGCGCGGCATGGCGCGCCCCTACGCGCTGCTCAGGCTGGCGGCCGCGGGCGGGTTCCGGCGCCTGGACCGCTTCGTGGCCGGTCATCTGAAGGACGAGCGGCTCGTCAGGGCCCACACCTTCCAGGCGCTCTACGTGGGGCTGCCGCCGCACAAGGCGCTGGCGATCTACGCGGTCGTCGCGCACATGGACACCGTCGGCGGCGTCTACTTCCCGGCCCGGGGCGGCATGCACGCCGTGCCGCAGGCGCTGGCGGCCGTCGCGGAGAAGGCCGGCGCCTCGATCCGGTACGGCGTCCGCGCCGAACGCGTCGAGACCGGCGCGGACGGGGTGACGGCGGTCCGGCTGGACACCGGTGAGCGCATCCCCGCGAGCGGCGTCGTCGTCGCCTGCGACCTGCCGAGGGCGCACGCCGGCCTGCTCCCGGAAGGGGCCGGCGACTGGCGGCTGCGCAGGCCGCGGTACTCGCCGTCCTGCCTGGTCATGCACTTCGGGCTGGATCGGCGGCTGCCCCGGCAGTCCCACCACACCCTGCACTTCGGCCGCGAATGGGGCGGCGTCTTCTCCGCCCTGGCGGCCGGACGTCCCCAGCCCGACCCGAGCCTCCTCGTGACGTATCCCGAGTCCGACGACACCGCCGCACCCGCCGGGCACTCGACGTTGAGCGTCCTGGAGCCGGCGCCCAACCTGGCGGGCGGGGCCGACTGGGGCCGCCTCGCCCCCTCCCTGCAAGACCGCCTGCTGGGCCGCCTCGCCGACCTCGGGTACGGCGACCTGTCGGCGGCGCCCAGGGAGACGTTCGACCCGCCGGCGTGGGAGCGGCTCGGCCACTCGGCGGGCACGCCCTTCGCCCTCGACCACCGCTTCCGGCAGACGGCGTGGTTCCGCCCGTCGGGCCGGAGCCGCCGCGTCCCGGGGCTGCACTTCGCCGGGATGTACACCGCGCCGGGCGTGGGGGTCCCGCCGGCGCTGATCTCCGGGAGGCTGGCCGCCGCCCGGATCCTGGAGGGCGCCCGATGACGCTGACCGCGAGCTACGAGCACTGCCGCCGCCTGAACTCCCGGCACGGGCGCTCCTTCTACCTCGCGACGCTGCTGCTGCCCGCGTGGAAACGCCGGCACGTGCACGCCCTGTACGGGTTCGCCCGCCACGTGGACGACATCGTCGACGAGTACAAGGCCGCCGGCGCGGAGGGACGCGCCGCGGCACTCGACCGGGTCAGGGAGCGGCTCGACGCGGCGCTGGCAGGCGAGCACGTCCGCGACCCGGTGCTGCCCGCGTTCGTGCACACCGTCCGGTCGTTCGACGTCGAGCGCGAGGACATCGACGCGTTCCTGGAGTCGATGCGCGCCGACCTGACCGTCACCCGGTACGCGACCTACGACGACCTGCTGGACTACATGGAGGGGTCGGCCGCGGCGATCGGCCTGATGATGCTGCCCGTCCTGGAGACCCTGCCCGGCGCCGCGCGGACCGCGCGCGAGCCCGCCCGGGAGCTCGGCCGGGCGTTCCAGCTGACCAACTTCCTGCGGGACGTGGCCGAGGACCTCGGCCGCGGCCGCGTCTACCTCCCGACGAACGACCTGAAGAGGTTCGGCGTGACCGAGGAGGACCTCGCCTCCGGGGAGTGCACGCCCGGCGTCCGCGAGCTGGTGGAGTTCGAGGCCGGCCGGGCGCGGGAGCACTACGGCCGCGCGCTGGAGGGGGTGAAGCTGCTGGTGCCGTCCTCGCGGCCCTGCATCCGCGCGGCGCACGAGCTCTACGGCGGGATCCTGGACGAGATCGCCGCTTCCGGCCACGACGTGCTGGCCGCGCGGGCCCGGGTGCCCCGCCGCCGCCGCGCCGTGATCTACGCGCGGCACCTGCTGGCGGCGTCGGCCGCGGGCCGGGCCGAGCGGCGCGTCCCCGCCGGGATGGTCTGACATACGAGGCGGCGCTGCGCGAGCGGGCGGCGCGGCGGGGGCGGGCGGCGCGGCGGGGGCGGGCGGCGCGGCGCGGGTCGTGCTGGACGCGATGGGCGGCGATCATGGGCCCGCCGCGACGGTGCCGGGCGCGCTGGCGGCGCGTCGCGAGCACGCGGTCCCCGTCCTGCTGGTCGGACGGGCCGACGAGATCGACGAGGAGCTGCGGCGGCACGGCGGCGTCGGCGAGCTGGAGGTGCGGCACGCCGACGACGTGATCCCCATGGCCGAGCGGGGCTCGAACGCCGCGTTCCAGTCGAAGTCCAGCCTGATGGTGGGCTGCGAGCTGGCGCGGCGCGAGGGGGCGGCGTTCGTGTCGGCCGGGTCCACCGGCGCGGTGGTGACCTGCGCGGTCCGCGCCTTCGGGCGGCGCGAGGGCGTGCTGCGCCCGGCGCTGGCCGTGGCCCTGCCCGCCCTGTCGGGGTTCACCGTCCTGGTCGACGCGGGCGGCACCGCCGACCCGTCGGCGGAGATGGTGGCGCAGTTCGCGACGCTCGGCGCGGAGTACGCGCGGAGCGTCCTGGGCGTGGCCGATCCGTCGGTGGGGCTGCTGTCGATCGGTGCGGAGCCCGGCAAGGGCAACCGGCTCGTCCGGGACGCGGCGCGGCTGCTGCCGGAGACGCCGGTGCGCTTCCACGGCAACGTCGAGGGCCACGACGTGCTGGCCGGAACCGTCGACGTGGTCGTCACCGACGGGTTCACCGGGAACGTCGTGCTGAAGAACATCGAGGGCTGCGTCCGCACGACGCTGGGCCTCGTCGCCCGCGCCGGGACCGTCGACGCCGGGCCGCTGGAGGCGGTCGCACGGCTGTACGCGGCCGACACCCACGGAGGCGCCGCGCTCCTGGGCCTGACCGGGACGGTCGTCGTCGCGCACGGCTCGTCGAGCGCGGCGGCCGTCACCCGCGCCTGCGTGGTGGCCCGCGACCTGGCCGCGGAGGGTCAGTGGGCCACGGGGCCGGGGCCGTGACCGTCGGCTTCGGGGTCGGCGGGGCGCAGCGGGTCGCGACCGTCCCACGCGCCCTCGCTGCCGTAAGGAACGAAGCGGGCGAACATCTCCTCGCTGTACCAGTCCTCGCGGCGGACGCGCCCGATGACGGCCCGGTGGGCGCTCCCCTGGTAGGCGTAGCGGTGGACGGCGGCCTCGTCCCGCCACAGCGAGAACGTCGCCTGCCGGGCGAGCGGCCACTCCCCGATCCCGACCGAGGCGAGGCAGCCGTCCTGGCCGCGCAGCAGGCGGTCCACGTCCGGCACGGAACGGTAGAACGCCACGAGCCGTCCAGGACGGATGGAAGCCCTGGTCAGCACGGCCACCGGGCCGTGCGGCGCAGGGTGGACCGCCGCTCCGGCGAGCGGGTCGGCCCCTCCCCACCGGCCCCGGGACGCCAGCGGCGCGAGCCGCACGTGCCAGGCCTCCTCGGCCTCCTCCCGCCACCGCGCCCCGATCGGCGAACGCGCGAGGAAGCGCTCCAGCGCCGGTTCGCCGTCCCACACCGCGAACAGGGCCCAGCGGCGCAGGTCGGCGCCGAGGCTCATGGACGGGCCCTTCCCCGTCCCGAGCAGCCGCCAGAACCGCAGCCCGCCGGTGCCGCGCAGCACCGGACGGTCGAACGCCATGTGCCGCATGGCGTCCGTTCCCGCGTACCTGGCGAGGTGGAACGAGGCGATGATCTGCGTGTTCATGAGGTGGTTCCGGTGTTCATGAGGTGGTTCCGGTGTTCACGGCGGTGATTCCCGTGGTCGTGTCGGTCGTCGGCGGCTACCTGCTCGGTTCGGTGCCGGTCGCGGTGCTCGTCGGCCGCGCCCACGGCCTCGACCCGCGCGAGGTCGGCGACCGCAACCCCGGCTTCTGGAACGTCATGGAGCAGCTCGGCCGGAAGGCCTCCGTGCCCGTCTTCGCCGGCGACATGCTCAAGGGGACGGCGGCCGGGCTGGTCGGCCTCCTCGTGAGCGGGGCCGACACGGGCCGCTTCGGCTCGGTGGCCGGGGCGAGCGTCCTGCCGGTGTACGCGGCGGTCGGCGCGGCGATGGCCGGCCACGCCTGGCCGGTGTTCGCCGGACGGCGGGGCGGCCGCTCGATCCTCACCTTCGCGGGAGGGTTCGCGGTGATCTGCCCGGCGGCGTTCGCGCTCGGCCTCCTCCTGCTCTTCGCGGGCACCGCCGCCTTCTCGTTCGCGTGGGGCACCCGCCTCGCGGTGTTCTCGCTGCCGGTGCTGCAGCTGTTCTTCGCGCCGGTCGGGCAGGTCGCCGGGACCGGGGCGCTGATGTGCCTCATCGGGCTGCGGTTCGGGCAGGCCGCGCTGGCGGGGCGGCGGGCCTGACCGACGCCGGGCCGTAGTCCCGGCCGCGCCAGGTGCGCGTCGGCAGCAGCGCCGACCAGGTGAGCCGGACGGCCGTCGCCACGTCCAGGAGCGGGGAGGCCGCCAGGCCGGGGCTCGCCCGCGCGTAGCTGCCGCGCAGCGCCGTCACGAGCAGGAGCCGCTGCGCCAGCAGGACGAGGTCGAGGGGCGTGGGCCGTCCCGCCGCGAGCCGCAGGACGGGGAGCGCGGCGGTCAGCCAGACCACGGCCAGGTCGCCCGCCATGTGGGCCGCGGGGGTGACGTCCCGCAGCGCGATCGACCTTCCCCACGCGCGCCACACGTCCGCGGCGGAGCTGTGCATGTCCGCCTCCAGCAGCGGGCCCGCGTCCACGAACGCGACCCGCCAGCCGTCGCGGGCGAGCAGCCGCCCGAGCGCGACGTCGTCGGTGAGATGGCGCCTGACCCGCGCGAACCCGTCGGCCTCCCGCATGCTCGCCTTGCGGAAGGCCATGCACTGGCCGTTGACGAGCAGGCGCTCCGCGGACGCCCCCGGTCCGGTCGACCCGATCGGGCCGAAACGGTAGACGAGCGTGGCCAGCAGCGAGGCGTGCAGCGCCTGCTCCACCGCGTTGTCGCAGATGAAGCGAGGACCCGCGCTCACCAGGTCGTGGCCGTCCAAGAGCGCCGCCAGTGCCGCGCAGAGGCCCGCCTTGGGACGCATGTCGGCGTCCAGGAGGACGACGATCGGGCCGGTCGCGGCCTGCACGCCCTGGTGCAGGGCCCACTGCTTGCCGACCCACCCGTCCGGCAGCGGCGCGCCGGGGACGACGGTGGCGCCGAGCCTCTTGGCCAGCCGCGCGGTGCCGTCGCGGGACTCGTCGTCCACGACGATCACCTCGTCCACGACCGGGTCGGCGAGCAGCGGGGCCAGGCACCCTTCGAGGCGGGACTCCTCGTCGCGGGCGGGGATCACCACCGACACCCGCTCCGGCGGCGGTCCGGCCGCCCCCGGCCCCAGCGGCGCGCGACGGCGGCGCCCCCGGGCGAGCCGCGCCGCGACGACCGCGGCGGCGGCCGCCTGGAGGACGGTCAGCGGCCTCATCGCGTTTCCGGCCTTTCGTGGGACGCGGTGCGGCGGGCGCCGCCGAAGTCCTGGTTCACCAGGGAGGCGACGATCCGCCCGCCCATCGCGACGAGCGGGAGGCCGCCGCCCGGATGCGCCGACCCGCCCACCAGGTAGAGGCCGCGCCGCGGTCCCCGGTTGCCCGGCCTGCGGAACGGCGCGAAACGTCCCTGGTAGGCGGTGCCGTAGATGGCGCCGCCCCACGCGCCGTACCGGTCGCGCAGGTCGGCGGGCGTGAACATGTCGACGAAGCGGAGCCGTCCCGAGAGGTCGTGCCCGCGTTTCGCCAGCCGCTCCAGCACGAGGTCCCGGTAGGACTCGCGGGACATCGGCCACCGGCCGGGGTCGCGCGCCGGGACGTTCACCAGCATCACCCAGTTCTCCGCCCCGTACGGGGCCTGCGTCGGGTCGTCCACCGCCGAGCAGCCGACGTAGACGGTCGGGTCGTCCGGCGGCACGTTCCGGCGGAAGATGTCGTCGAACTCCTTCCGGTAGTCCGCCGAGAAGACGACGGAATGGTGTGGCATGTCCTCTGTGCGGCCGTCCACCCCCGCGAGCAGCAGGAACGCCGACGACGACAGGCCGAGCCCGGCGAGCCTGCGCAGCCGCCGCCGGTCGGGCAGCAGCCAGCCGTACAGCGCGGCGGCGTCGGCGTTGACGATCACGGCGTCGGCGCCCACCCGCTCCCCCGACGCCAGCACCACGCCCGAGACCGCCGAACGGCCGGCGATGACCTCCGCCACCTCGGTGCCCGTGCGGACCTCGACGCCGGCATCGGTCAGGAGCCGGGCGAGGGCGTCGGCGATCCGGGGAAGGCCGCCCGGCACGTACCAGCCGCCGTCCCCGTGCTCGATGGCCGGGACGCAGCCGAGGGCCGCCGGCGTCTGGTACGGGCTCGACCCCGCGTACGTGGCGTACCGGCCGGCGTACTGGCGCATCCGCGGGTCGTCGAAGAAGCGCCGCGCCAGGCCGTCCAGCGTCCGGCCCGGCGCGACCGAGAACAGGTCGCGGATCCGGGGCTTCTCGGGAGGACGGCCCAGGGGCCCGGCGAAGAAGGTCCGCTCCGACGCGGCGTAGCACTTCTCCGCCCAGCGGTAGAAGGACCGCCAGGCCGCGCCCTGCCCGGGGCTCAGGCGGTCGACCTCCCGCTCCATCCGGTCGGGGTCGCGGAACGCACGGAGCCGCGACCCGTCGGCGAAGCGGTAGCGGCACAGCTCGTCCAGCTCCACCAGCGGGACGTCCACGCCGAGTTCCCGGAACAGGCGCGGCATGGTCAGAAGGGACGGCCCGAGCGAGAAGGCGAACCCGTCCCGCTCGTACTCCGCCAGCTTCCCGCCGAGCCGGTCCAGCCGCTCGTACAGCCGGACCTCGTGGCCGCCGCGCGCCAGCCGCAGCGCGGCGGTCATGCCGCCGACCCCGCCGCCGACCACGATCACTTCCGCCATGCGCGCCTCCACGCCGGGACGGCGAACGCCCCCATCGCCACCCCGCCCGCCGCCGCGACCAGCGGGTCCCGCGGCTCGAACACCGCCGCGAACGCCAGCGTCTCCATGCCCGCCATCACCGAGTAGAGCGTGACGAGCCCCCGGGACGGGCCCTGGCCGCGAGCCGGGCCGGGTCCGAGCGCCGGGACGGGGGTGTCCTCCCGTCCCACTGTCAGGTCGATCGCCATCATGACCAGGAAGGACACCGCCAGCCATCCGGCGAAGTTGCTGAGCGGCACCCCCCGGTAGGGGCCGCCGTCCGCCCACGTCCACAGGCCGAGCCGCAGCATCTGCGGGTCCAGGAACAGGTCCCATGCCGTCAGCGCCGCGGCCCCCGCCGCCCACCGCGCGACCCGGTTCCCCGGCGCGATCGCGGTCGCGACGGCGTGCGCGGCCAGCCCCATGCCGCCCCACGCCGCCGCCACGACGACCGGCACGCCGCCCGCCTGCGGCCGCAGCACCGAGGTGTAGGAGTACTCGCCGAACGGCAGGCCCGTGCGGATGCCGACCCATTCGGCCGCGAATCCGATGGCCACCGTCGCGGCGAAGGCCCCGGCCGCGCGCCCGGGGCCCCGCCGGTCGGCGAGGAACGCCACGGCGCTCGCCGCCAGCAGCACCACGACCACGCTGGTCAGCCGGACCGGCTCGGGCCTCAGCCCGGACGCGACCTGGGCGACCACCATCGCGGCCAGCAGCCCGGCGCCGAGCAGTCCGAGGGGTCGCGACGCCGGCGTGTCCCAGCCGAGCCGCATTCTGCGCACAAAGCCCACACGACCCCTTCGTACCGAGGCGGCCGGGCGGATGCATCGATCATCAGGACGCGGTCCGCCCGCGGGGCAGCAGCAGAGCCGCCGCGGCGATGAGCAGGGCCAGCCCGGCCGCCATGAGGAAGACCCGGTCGTAACCGGCGGCGAGGGCGGCGGCCGCCGTCGGCGAACCGGACGCCGCCCGCGTCCGCGCGGCGGCGGCCGCCGCCAGCACCGCGAGGCCCACGGCCCCGCCCGCCTGCACGGCGGTGTTGGCCAGCCCGCCGACCACCCCCGCGTCGCCCTCGGGCACCCCCGCGGTCGTCGCGGCCATGAGCGTGGGGAACGTCAGGCCGATCCCGACCGCGACGAGCAGCGTGGGCCCGAGCACCCCGGTGACGTAGCCGCTGCCGGCTCCGGCCTGCGAGAGCCAGCCGAACCCGGCGAGGAGGAAGCCGCAGCCCGCCGGCACCAGGAGGCGGGCGCCCGCTCGCGGCAGCAGCCCGGCGGCGAAGCGCGCGACCACCATGAACACCACGGCCGCGGGCGTCTGCCCGAGCCCGGCCCGGAGCGCGCCGTACCCCAGGACGTTCTGCAGGAACAGCGACGTGAAGTACCACATCGCGACGGTGATCCCTCCGAAGAGCAGCAGCATGCCGCCGCCCGCGGCCACCCCCCGGATCCCGAACAGCCGCGGCGGCATCAGCGGCCGGGCGGCGAAGCGCCCCTCCACCACGAGGAAGGCGGCGAGCAGGAGCAGGCCCGCCGCGGCCGGGCCCGCGACCCGCGCGGACGTCCAGCCGTGGCCGGTGCTCTGCATCACCCCGTAGATCAGCGCGGCCAGCCCCGCCGTCCCGGTGACGGCGCCGGGCAGGTCGAGCGGCTCCCGCCGGACGGTCCGCGCGCCGGGCAGCGACGCCAGGGCCACCACGATCAGCACCGCGCCGATCGGCACGTTGACCAGGAAGACCCACCGCCAGGACAGGCCGGTCGTGAGGGCCCCGCCCGCGACCGCGCCCGCCATCCCGCCCACGCCGCCCGCGGCGGACCACGCGCCGAACGCCCGCGCCCGCTCGCGGTCCCCGGTGAAGCCGGTGTTGATCACGGCCAGCGTCGCCGGGGCCAGCACGGCGGCTCCCACGCCCTGGACGGCGCGGGCCGCCACCAGGATCTGCGGTGCGGTCGCCAGGCCGCCGACCAGGCTGGCGGCGGAGAACAGCAGCAGTCCGGCGGCCAGCGTCCGGCGGTGGCCGAACAGGTCGGCGGCGCGTCCGCCCAGCAGCATGAACCCGGCGAACGTGAGCAGGTAGCCGTTCACCACCCAGGCCAGTCCCGCGGCGGTGAAGCCGAGGTCCCGGTCGACGGAGGGCAGGGCGACGTTGACGATGGACGCGTCCAGGATCACCATGAACTGGCACGCGCACACCAGCGCCAGCACCACCCGGCCGGGCCCGCTCCCCGCCCTCCCGGACCCGCGGTCCGCAACCTTCGCCGACAACTCGGACGACACAAGCGCCTCCTCGATCGAGTGGAATGCGGCGGGGCCCGGTGGGCGAAGCCGCCCGATGCCCGCACCGTCCCGGCGGTGCCGGGGTGAGATCGCCTCTGACACGGCTCGGCGGCCGTTCACGTCAGGACTCGGGCGTCCTCTTCGGCGGCGCGGGCGCCCGCCCGCAGTTGGATCGCGGTCCGGGCGAGGCGGCGGCCCTGGTAGCGGGCCGCGTCGAGGGAGGCGGCGTCGGGCCCGTCGCCGGACGGGCCGGTCACCGCCGAGGTGCCGTAGGGGTTGCCTCCGGCCGCGTAGACGGCCGGGTCGGTGTAGCCGGGCGGGACGATCAGCGCGCCCCAGTGGTAGAAGACGTTGGCCAGCGAGATGATCGTGGCCTCGGCGCCGCCGTGGCGGTTGAAGGCCGCGGTGAACGCCGTCACCGGCTTGTCGGCCAGCGCGCCCTCCCGCCACAGTCCGACGCTCTGGTCGAGGAACTGCTTGAGCTGCGCGGCGGGCGCGCCGAAGCGGGTCGGCGTGCCGAACGCGTACGCGTCGGCCCACGCGAGGTCCTCGACGGCGGCCTCCGGGACCGCGGCGACCGCGTCCAGGTGCCGCCGCCACCGCGGGTTCTCGTCGATCGCGGCGTCGGTCGCCAGCTCGGCGACCCGCCGCAGCCTGACCTCGGCGCCGGCGGTGGCGGCGCCCTCGGCGACGGCCTCGGCGAGCGCGTGCACGGCGCCCGTCGAGCTGTAGTGGATGACGGCGACCTTCACGGACATGTCGGCTCCTCGGCCTCGCGATAGAATTAGTTATGCGCATAATGTTATGCGCATAACTAATCCGTCAAGGAGGGGCCGTGGACTTCGACCGAGCCGACGCGATCAACCAGGCCATCCGCCTGCTGAGCCTGCGCCACCGGGCCCGGGCCGCGGCGCTGCTGACCCCGCTCGGCCTCCATCCCGGGCAGGAGGCGCTGCTGCTCGAACTCGCGCGGACCGGCCCGCGGATCCAGGCCCAGCTCAGCGAGGCGCTCGGCTGCGAGCCGCCCAGCGTCACGCTCATGACCCGCAAGCTGGAGGCGTCCGGGCACGTCCGGCGCAGGCCCGCGCCCTCCGACAAGCGCGCCAGCATCGTGGAGCTCACCGACTCGGGCGCGGCCCTGGCGGAACGGGTCAGGGAGCTGTGGTGCGCCCTGGCGGAGGAGACCGTGGCCGGCCTGCCCGAGCAGACCGTGGCGGACCTGCCCGGCGTGCTCGGAACCCTGACCGCCAACGTCGACCCCCGGCGCGCACGCCCGAGACCGGGCAGGTGACGCCGGGCGCGGGTGTTCGGATCGCGGGCCGAGGGGTGAGCCCTGCGGCCGTCAGACCAGACCGCGGCGGGCGGCGTGGACGCCCGCCTGGAACCTGGTGCGGGCGTTGAGGGTCCGCAGGAGACGGGCGACGTGCCGGCTGACCGTGCGCGCGCCCATTCCGGTGTGGCGGGCCACCGCCTCGTCCTTGAGCCCGGCGGCGAGGAGGGTGAGCAGATGCCGGTCCGCCTCGGACAACCGGGGCCGGACGCCGGCCGAGCCCGGCTCGCCGTCGAAACGCAGCGGCGTCGCCTGTTCCCAGCAGGTGTCGAAAACGTCGATGAGAATGTCGAGCAGGGTCGACGGGCGGATGAGGGCGGTGATGCTGGGATCGTCGCCCCGCAGCGGCATCAGCGCCATTTCGTCGTCCACGATGACGAGTTTGGCGGGCGGATTCTCCAGGATGCGGGATCGCTCGCCGAAGCCGGAATCCCGGCGGGCCAGATCCATCCGCGCGGGGATGGCGAGGGCCTCGGGCGTGTAAATGGCGCGGTACTCCACGCCTTCCGCGAGGCGCTCGCGCTCGATCTCGTTCGGGCTGACCGGGTCGACCGCGTAGGGCGGCTTGTCGATGGCCTTCACCTGCCTGACCGCGGCGCGCTGCACCTGCTCGTAGCGCTGGATCACCGCGTCCAGCCCGTCGACGACCTCCACCAGCCTCTCCGGGTTCGACCGCTGCTCGGCGGCCAGCAGGTCGCCGCTGATCCGCTTGGCCTCGATCCGCGCGCGGATGAACTCCGCCTCCCGCCTGCGGATGAGCGTCTCGACCACGGCGTCCGGAGGATGGGCGGAGTACGCACGGTCCGCCGCGGCGTCCGCCCCCGCGGCGCCCTCCGCGCTGATCATGCCGAGCGCCTCCATTTCCAGGAGGAGCGCCGCCAGGCGAGCCGGCGGCGCCTCCGACATCCCCGCCAACTCGCTCAGCGTGCTGCCGGGGTTGTACAGCAGGACGACGTAAAGGGTCTGCTGAGAGGCGGTGACACCGAGAGCCGCGAATGGATTCTCATCTTTTGCGGTCACGGGGAACATGACCCGGATTATGGCCGATGGAGCGTGACTTCCAGGCCGTGCGCGGCGAACGGATCGGTGGCGCATTCCGACACCGGCGATAACTCGCCAGAACGTGGGGGCGGAGAGCCTTTCTCGTTGCGCGCGAGGACATCTACGTTTGCCGCACCCCCACCCCCGAGGAGAGACCATGTCTCACAGACGCGGCATGCGCGTCGCCGTGCTCGCGGCCGGCGCGCTGGGTCTGGCCGGCGCGCAGGGCGTCGCGGTCGCCCAGCCGGACTCCGCCGGGCCCGCCCGTCCGGCCCCCTACTCCGCGGCGACGGCGGCGAACGTGCCGCAGGCCATGCTGAAGGCGATGCAGCGCGACCTCGGCCTCACCGCGGCGCAGGCGAAGCAGGCGCTGGTCAACCAGTTCGGCTCCGGCGTCACCGCCGGGAAGCTACGGCTCAGGCTCGGCGGCGCCTTCGCCGGCAGCTGGGTCAGCGGCAGGACCGCCGAGACGCTGCACGTCGCGACCACCGACCCCGCCCGGACGGCCGAGATCACCGCCCAGGGCGCGCGGGCCACCGTCGTCGGCCGCAGCCTGGCCGACCTCACCGCCGCGAAGGCGAGGCTCGACCGTGCCGCCGCGCGCAGGGCCCCGTCCCACTCTCCCGTCTGGTACGTGGACGTCCAGGCCAACCGCGTCGTGGTGCTGAGCTCCGCGCCCGCCGAGGCCCGCGCCTTCGCGAAGGCCGCCGGGGTCGACCTCGCCGAGGTCGCCGTCAGGCGCTCGAAGATCAAGCCGCGCACCTACTACGACCTGCGCGGCGGCGACGCCTACTCCATGAACGGCTCGGGACGCTGCTCGATCGGCTTCTCGGTCACCCGCGGCGGGACGCCCGGCTTCATCACCGCGGGCCACTGCGGGCAGCCGGGCACGTCCACCAGCGGGTACAACCAGGTCCAGCAGGGCAGTTTCCAGGGCTCCTCGTTCCCCGGCAACGACTACGCCTGGGTCGCGGCCAACGGCAACTGGTCGCCGGTCGCGCGCGTGAACGGCTACGGCTCCGTCCAGGACCCGGCCGTCTCCGGTTCGACGGTGGCGCAGACGGGCTCCCCGGTGTGCCGCTCCGGCTCCACCACCGGCTGGCACTGCGGGACCGTCCAGCAGCTCAACACCAGCGTCACCTACCCGCAGGGCACCGTCTCCGGGGTCACCCAGACGAACGTGTGCGCCGAGCCCGGCGACTCGGGCGGCTCGTTCATCTCGGGCACCCAGGCGCAGGGGACGACCTCCGGCGGCTCCGGCGACTGCCGCAGCGGCGGGACGACATTCTTCCAACCGGTCAACGAGGGGCTCCAGGCCTACGGTCTGACGCTCTACACCGGCACGTCCAACCCACCCGACGACCCGCCGAGCGGCAGCTGGGCGGCGGGGACCGTCTACCAGGTCGGCGACGTCGTGACCTACAACGGCTCCAGCTACAGGTGCATCCAGTCGCACCAGGCGCAGCCCGGCTGGACGCCGGAGAACGTCCCGGCGCTCTGGCAGCGCGTCTGACGCGCCCGGCCTTCCCCCAGCGTGATGCTGGGGGAAGGCCGGATTCATGCCGTCACAGGTCGCGAAGGGTCGGCCGAGCACGCCCGCGCCTTCGCGGGGGCGCAGGCGACCGGGCGGGTCAGTCGGCGATGAAGACGTCCTTGACGGCGCTCTTGCGGAGGTCTTCGAGGAGATCGATCTGCGCCTGGGCGCGGTCGTGGAGTTTCTCCAGCTCGGCCGCGTCCAGCTCCGGCGTCCGGTCGGCGAGGATGACCAGCGTGCGCCATCCGGCGGCCTTGCCCTCGACGGCCAGCCGCAGGAACTCGTACTCCACCAGGTCGGTCAGCGGGGAACGCTCCCTGAGGCGGCCGTTGAACTTGAGCCGTCCCGCCATCTCGGCCACGGACACCGCGATGCTCTTGTAGTGGCGGACGGGGACGCCGAGCGACGCCATGATGGACAGCAGCGCTCCCCGGTCGGCGGCGATCTCGTCCGCCAGCCGCCGCAGCCGCTCCTCCTCGGGCCTGCCCCGGTGCGCCTGGGCGAGCGCGCGAGAGCGTCCCACTCCGGCCGCCGCGCCCGCGAGATGGTCGTTCAGATAGATCGCCAGGAATGGTCCGGCCGTCTTCTCCATACGGGTCCTTCCGGCCGCCGGAGGGGCGGCCCTGCACGTCAGGTGAGGGGAGGTCGGTCGTCGACGCACCTCGCGGTACCCAGCGGGCGGGCGGGTACTCCCCCCGCCTCCTACGGTTCGGCCACCGGTCCGCGGCGACGGATACCCCCGCGTCCGGAGTGGGCAAAAACCGGTCAATGCGCGCTTGTGCCGGTGAACGCCCGGGTACGGCCCGACCGACCAAGGGGGGAAAATGATCAAGACACTGCACAAGCGGGGCCTGAAGTCGCACCACATGTACACGGCCGGACTCGGCTCGATCGCCCTGGCGTTCGCGTCGTGGGCGCTCTCCAACCAGCTGGAGGAGAGGGGCATGGACCGCGCCGACCGCTGGGGCATCTTCGTCGGCGAATGGGCCCCGACCTTCTTCGCCATCGGCGTCGCCATGCGCCTGGAGGAGATGCGCGAGGAGAGCACGGAGATCCCGATGCAGCGCGGCGAGATGGACGAGAGAGTCGGAGGCCGCGCGTCCCACGCGATGCGCTAGCGCCCGCGCGGTGACCGGCGGCCGCAGGCCGCCGGCGCGGCCGGGCGCGGTCCAGGGCTGTCTCGAAGTGGCCTCGGCCGCGCGCGCGAACGCGTGACCTGGCCGGTGAAGTGGGCCGGGACTATGCGGCGCAGCCTGGATCCCGAGCCCCGCGGGGGCGGGCTCTGGGACGATGGACCGCATGATCGAACGCACCGGCCCGCGGTTGGCCGAGGAGGAGGTGCTTCCTCCGGCGGAATGGGGGCGCGGGCGGGGCGCGGCGCCCGGCGCCCGTGCGGCCTGGGCGTTCGGCGCGCTGGCGGCGGCGCTCGTGCTCGGCCGGGCGTGGGCGGCGCCGCACATCGGCGCGCGGGCCCTGGACGCATGGGCGACGATCTTCGTGGCGGTGTGCGTGCAGGCGCTGCCGTTCCTGGTGTTCGGCGTCGCGCTGTCGGCCGCGATCACCGCGTTCGTCCCGGCCTCGGTGTGGCGGCGGGTGCTGCCGCGCCGGCCGGGCGCGGCGGTGCCGGTCGCGGGCGCGATGGGGGCGGTCCTGCCGGGGTGCGAGTGCGCGTCGGTGCCGGTCGCGGGCGGGCTGATGGCGCGCGGGGTGGCACCCGCCGCCGCGCTCACGTTCCTGCTCGCCGCCCCGGCCATCAACCCGGTCGTGCTGGTCGCCACCGCGGTCGCCTTCCCGGGACGGCCGGAGATGGTGGCGGGACGGTTCGCCGCCTCCCTGCTGGTCGCCGTGCTGGCCGGATGGGCGTGGCTGCTGCTGGGCAGGCGCGAATGGCTCAAGGTGCCGTCCCGTCCCCACGCGCACGGGGCGGCCGGACGCCTCGACGCGTTCCGGCAGGCCATGCGGCACGACATCATGCACGCCGGAGGGTTCCTGGTCGTGGGCGCCGCGGCGGCCGCGACCATCAACGCCGCGGTGCCCTCGTCCTGGGTCTCGTCGGCGGCGGGCGATGCCGTGGTGTCGGTCCTGCTCCTGGCGGTGCTGGCCGTCCTGATGTCCATCTGCTCGGAGGCCGACGCGTTCGTGGCGGCCAGCCTGTCGCAGTTCTCCACCACCGCGCGGCTGACGTTCCTGGTGGTCGGCCCGATGGTGGACCTGAAGCTGATCGCCCTCCAGGCGGGGTTCTTCGGCCGGAGCTTCGCGGTCCGGTTCGTCCCGCTGACGTTCTGCCTGGCGGTGGGCGTCAGCGCGCTGGTGGGAGGGCTGGTGTCATGAGCAGGCCCGCCCAGAACCTGCTGCTGGTCCTGCTCGGCGGCGCGATGCTGTGGATCACGCTGGGCAGCGGCGAGTACGTCAACTACGTGCGGCCCGGATTCCGCTATCCGCTGGTGGCCGCGGCCATCGCGCTGGTCGTGCTGGGCGCCGCCGGCCTGCGCCGGGAATGGCGGGACACCGGCGACGACGGGCACGGCGGCGAACACGGCGGCGAACACCACGGCGAGCACGGCGGCGGTCATGCGCACGGTCCGGGCGTGGCGTGGCTGCTCTGCGCGCCGGTGCTGGCGATCTTCGTGATCGCGCCGCCCGCGCTCGGCTCGTTCACCGCCGCGCGCGGCGCCGGTGGCGCCGCACCGCCCCCGCCGTCCCCCGCCGAGGGCTTCGCCCCGCTGCCGAGGACAGGGGCGCCCGCCCCGATGAGCATGGGCGAGTTCATCGGACGCGCCTACCTGGCGCAGACCGGCGACCCCGCCTCGTTCGAGGGGGTCCCGGTGCGGCTGACGGGCTTCGTGACCCCGCCGGCGAAGGGCGAGCGCGGCTGGCGCCTCACCCGGCTGAAGGTCGCGTGCTGCGCGGGCGACGCCATCCCGTTCCCCGTCATCGTGCGGGGCCTGCCGCGACCGCCCGCCGACACGTGGGTGCGGGTCGACGGGGTGTGGGTGCCGCCCGCGACCGGGCGGCGGGCAACCGTCGTCCAGACGCTGCGCGGGCGGTCCCTCCAGCGGATCGGCAGGCCCGGCGACCCCTACGAGTGACCGGGCCCGCCACGGCCGTCAACAACTCTTTCACCGCACGGCCCACCAGCCTTCGCGGATCCGGGCACGGCGGACGGCCCGCACCCGGGGTTCCGGGTGCGGGCCGCCGTCAGGGCCCCGGCCGACGGCGGGCTGGGGCTCACCGGCGGGCCGTGTCCTGCGTGCGGGGTCGTTTCAGCAGGTCAGGTTGCTCCCCGCGGGGACGCCGAGGATCTGGGTGAAGCGCTGGTA
This sequence comes from Actinomadura verrucosospora, assembly GCF_039540335.1. Classification (NCBI taxonomy): domain Bacteria; kingdom Bacillati; phylum Actinomycetota; class Actinomycetes; order Streptosporangiales; family Thermomonosporaceae; genus Actinomadura; species Actinomadura verrucosospora. Next base: position 21,395 of record NZ_BAABEV010000056.1, read on the forward strand.
GGCGTTCACCCGGCTCTGCACCTGGGCCGGATTCCGGCCGTCGCATTCCAGGGCGCCGTTGATGCTGCGGATCGTCTCGCCGAACCCGCGGCCGTTGACCATGGCGCTGTGGCCGGTCATGGTGCCCGGGCCGTTCTGGGTCATCCAGTACCAGAGCCCGGTCCGCCACGAGACCGACGCGTCCCGCTCCACGAGCCACGGGTTGTTCAGCAGGTCGATGCCGAGGGCGTCGCCCGCCGCCTTGTAGTTGAAGTTCCAGCTCAGCTGGATGGGACCGCGCCCGTAGTAGGCCGCCTGCCCCGCCGGGCACCCGTAAGGCCGGCTCGCGTCGCAGTAGTGCGGGTAGTTCCCAGTGTTCTGCTCGACGATGTAGACCAGCCCGCCGGTCTCGTGGTTGACGTTGGCCAGGAAGGCGGCGGCCTCCTGCTTCTTCACCGTGTCGCTTCCGGTGGCGGCGAACGCGGGGAACGCGGCCATGGCCGCGGTCAGACCGCTGTAGCCGTAGAACGAGTTGCGGCTCGGGAACATCTGGTTGAACTGCGACTCGCTCACCACGAACCCGCCCTGGCCGGGCGGATCGCCGGGGTCGGACGACCCGCAGGCTCCCTTGTCGGCCCACACGTCGGCGCGGCCCGGGGTCTCGTTCTGCGTCCACCACTTCGCCGACCAGTTGTGCCCGTTGTAGGACACCGCGGCGCCGCCGGTGTAGACGGCGGAGGAGCTCCACGCCGCCGCGCAGGCCGCGGCGGAGGCGGGCGCCGCCGGCAGGACGGCCGACAGCGTCCCCGCCGCGAGCAGGAGCGCACCGGTCAGCCGGGCGCCCGCCGGCAGGGGGACGCGCCGCGCCTTGCGTGCCGGCGTCACTGGACGTTCACGTCGACGCAGGCGTAGAAGGCGTTCGCCGTGTCGGCGATGTTCCAGATCGCCAGCACCTTCTGCCGCCCGGTGACGCCGCCGAGGTTGACCGAGTGCGAGACGGTGGACGGGGGCTGCTGGTTGTTGCCGTCGACCACGGCGACGCGCCTGCCGCCGACGTAGTACTCGTAGTTCGACGTGCGGTGCCGGGCGGTGAACGTCCAGGTGAAGGTCACCGTCTGGCCGACCGTCGTGGCCCTCCAGCCCTTGCCGTCGTCGTCGAGCTCGGCGAACCGCGCGTTGCCTCCGCTGCAGCTGCGCAGGCCCTTCGGGCCCTCGACGCTCTGCGGCTCCCACTGGATGGAGCCGCACTGGACGATGCGCTGCGCGCACTGGGCCTGCCGGCTCATCGGCGCCGACACGTACCCGTGGGCCCAGGCCGAGGTCGCCGGGATCACCACGGCGACGAGGGGGGCGATTCCGACGCCCGCCGTGACGGCGGCGATTCTGCGCGAGCGCTTCGTGCGGGGGGTCTTCTTCGTGCGGGGGGTGGTTTCCATGCGGGGGTCCTCGCGTGATGGGGGTGGTCATGGGACGTCGTCGCGGCAGGGCCTGCCGCGGGGGGAGCAGTCGACGAACGCGGTGGCGGGGCGCGGGGGCGGGGCATGAACACTCCATCGGATAGGAAACTTTCCTATCGGATTGAGCGAACGCTAACCCCGTGCCCGATCGCGGGCAAGAGCCCGCCGGAAACAGCCGGAACGGCGCCGCGGCGGCCCGGCCGGACCAGTGCAGGCAGGGAAGCGAACCACCCGATTCCGGTCGGGAGATTCGGCACCATTCCCCGCAACCGGACGCCTGGGGTCGGCGACTTCTGCCAACGGACCGCCGGAGGCCCGGGACAGGGCGTCGGCGACGGTGAGGTTCCGGTCACCGGGACACCACTTGGAGGCCCGTCCCCGCCCTTCTACGATCGGGCCACCCATTTCTGTCGCCCGACCGGCGGGAACTCCCGCGTCCGGCCGGGACGGCGGCGCCGACAAGGGCCAGGCGCGGGCCCTCGTTAGCGGTCGCCTCGCTGCACGGCGTCCGCTGAGAGGAACACATGGACCGGAGCGCTGATTACGTCGTGGTGGGGGCCGGCAGCGCCGGCTGCGTGCTGGCCAAGCGGCTGGCCGAGTCCGGGGCGAGCGTCGTCCTGGTGGAGGCGGGCGGTCCGGACCGCACGCCGCTGGTCCGCAAGCCGGGGCTGATCGCCGTCTTCCACAACGTCCCGCAGCTGAAGAAGCGGCTGGACTGGGGCTTCTACAGCGCCCCGCAGAAGAACGCGCTCGACCGGAAGATCCCGCAGGTCAGGGGGCGCGTCCTCGGGGGTTCGGGGTCGATCAACGGCATGCTGTTCGTGCGCGGCCACCGCAGGAACTACGACGACTGGGCCGCCGAGGGCTGCACCGGGTGGGGCTTCGACGACGTCCTCGACAGCTACCGGCGGTTGGAGAACTGGGAGGACGGGGCTTCCGACCTGCGTGGTTCAGGTGGCCCCATCCAGGTGACACGGCAGCGTGACCTCACTCCCGCCTCCGAAGCGTTCATCGAGGCGGTCGTCCAGACGGCGGGCGTCAAGCGCAACGACGACTACAACGGCGCCGAGCAGGAGGGCGTGGGGGTCTTCCAGCAGAGCGTCGCGGACGGCCTGCGCTACAGCTCGTCCGTCGGCTACCTGGACGACCACGGCCTGGCGAACCTGACGGTCCTGACGAACGTGACCGTGCGGCGGGTCGTGATCGAGAAGGGGCGGGCCACGGGCGTCGAGGTCGCCGGCAAGAAGGGCACCGCGACGATCCGGGCGTCCCGGGAGGTCGTCCTCTCGGCGGGGGCGTTCGGCTCCCCGCACCTGCTGATGCTGTCCGGCGTCGGCCCGGCCGCCCACCTGAAGGACCACGGCATCGAGGTGCGCGCCGACCTTCCCGTGGGCGACAACCTGCACGACCACATGTTCGTGCCGATGACGTTCGTCATGGACACGGCCCGCCACAAGGGCACCGCGCCCTACTTCGCCAGGGGCGTCGCCAAGGAGTGGACGCGGGGCGGGACGTGGGTGGCCCGCAGCGTGTTCGAGGCGGTCGGCTTCGTCCGCAGCGGGCAGGCGGGCGCCATCCCCGACATCCAGTTGCACGCGTTGCCGTGGTCGTACCCGTTCCCGAACCAGGACGCGCCGGTGCGGCACGCCGTCGACAAGCGCTCCGCGCTCACGATCATGCCGACGCTGATCTACCCGAAGAGCCGCGGCACGCTCCGGCTGGGCTCGGCGGACCCGTCCGCCGCGCCGGTCATCGACCCCGGATACCTCACCGAGCCCGACGACGCCCGGCTGCTGCTGGACGGCATGGAGCTCGTCCGCGAGGTCATGGCGAACCAGGCCATCGCCGGGGACGTCAAGGAGGAGCTCTCCCCCGGGCCGCGGTACGCCGACCGGAAGGCGCTGGCCAGGGAGCTGCCGAACCGCGCCACGACCGTCTACCACCCGGTGGGGTCGTGCCGGATGGGCGCCGACGAGCGGGCCGTCGTCGACCCCAGGCTGCGCGTGCGGGGCGTCGAGGGCCTCCGCGTGGCGGACGCGTCGATCATGCCGAGCATCATCGGCGGCAACACCAACGCCCCCAGCATGATGATCGGCGAGCACGCCGCGAAGCTGATCCTCGACGCGGGCTGACCCCCCGGCGAGCCGGAGGCGTTCCCGTCCTGGACCGGCGGTTCAGGACGGGAAGGCCATGACCCAGCGGCGCTGCCAGGGGGTTTCGACGGCGCGGGGATGATGGTGCTGACGCGTCCAGGCGACGGCCTCGGACGGGGCCGTCCCGGACAGGACGGCCAGGCACGCGATGACCGTTCCGGTGCGGCCGACGCCGCCTCCGCAGGCGACCTCGACGGCGGCGCCGGAGCGGGCCCGTTCGTGCAGGGCGCGGATCTGCCGCACGGCCTCGTCCCGGTCACGGGGCAGCAGGAAGTCCGGCCAGTCGATCCATGCGGACGGCCAGTCCAGCTCCGGCGCGTGCCTGCGGCGGAGGCGGCCGGAGCCCAGGTAGAGCCCGAAGTCGGGCACGGGCCCGTCGGGGAGCGGTCGCCGCAGGCCGCGCCCGCGGATCAGGGTCCCGTCGGGAAGCGGGATCGCACCGTCGAGCGTCATCGGGTCACCGCCCGGCGGCGCGCGCGGTGGTTGGCGACGTTGACCCTGTTCCCGCACACCTCGGGCATGCAGTAGCGGCGGCGCCCGGCGCGGCTGGCGTCGGCGAACACTCCGCCGCAGCCGGGGGCGGCGCACGCGCGGAAACGGCCGTGGCCGAGCGCCCTGACGAGGCCGAGCAGCGAGACGCCGACGACGGCGGCCAGTTCGGCGACGAGGGACGCGTCCCGCGCCGTCGGGACGTGCCACTGCCACCGGCCGGAGGGGTCGCGGCGCAGCACCGGCGCGAGCCCGACGTGCCCGGCCAGCATCGCCGCGCGCTCCACCGCCTCGTCCTCCGTCCCGGACTCCAGCACGGCCCGCACCTCGCGGCGCAGGAAGCGGACCTTCTCCACGTCCTCCGCGCTCGGCGCCCCGGCCCCGCCGGCGGCGGGCTCAAGGGGCACCACGTCATAGGCGGCGAAGTCGTATCCGGAGAGCAGCGCGGCCAGGTCGCCGGGTCCGGAGAGCGCCTCGGCCCCCCGCACGTCCGGCGACGTGGCGACGAGGTCGTTCGCGACCTCGACGCCCGCCGCGTAGTCGGCCATCGGAATGAGCACACGTCCTCCCGCACCCGCGTCAGTAAGGGTTATAGGAGGACTGTAGACCTTACCGAGTCGCGACGTCGAACTGGAGGCCGCCGTTCACCACGGACACGTCGACGTGTCCGCCGGGGCCCAGGTCGCCGGACAGGAGCAGGTCGGAGAGCCGGTCGTCCACCTCCCGCTGGATCGTGCGGCGCAGCGGACGGGCGCCGAACTCGGGCTGGTAGCCGCGCTCGGCGAGCCAGTCCACGGCCTCGGTGCTGAAGGAGACGGAGACGTCCTGGGCGCGCAGGCGGCGGCGCGTCTCGTCCAGCAGCAGGTCGGTGATCTGGCGGAGCTGGCCCTGCTCCAGCCGCCGGAAGACGATGATCTCGTCGATCCGGTTGAGGAACTCGGGCCGGAACGACTCGCGCAGCCGCCGCATGATCCGGTCGCGCAGCGCGCCGCCGCCGTCGCCGGACGCGCCGAAGCCGATCTCGGTCGTGCCGGTGATCAGTTCCGAGCCGAGGTTGCTCGTCATGATCACGACGGTGTTGCGGAAGTCGACCGTGCGGCCCTGCGCGTCGGTGAGGCGGCCGTCGTCGAGGAGCTGGAGCAGGACGTTGAACACGTCCTGGTGCGCCTTCTCGATCTCGTCCAGCAGGATCACCGAGTACGGCTGGCGGCGGACGGCGTCGGTGAGCTGCCCCGCCTCCTCGTAGCCGACGTATCCGGGCGGAGCGCCCATCAGGCGGCTGACGGTGTGCCGCTCCTGGAACTCGCTCATGTCGAACCGGATCATCCGGTCCTGGCTGCCGAACAGGGCCTCCGCCAGCGCCTTCGCCAGTTCGGTCTTGCCGACGCCGGTCGGGCCGAGGAACAGGAACCCGCCGATCGGCCGGTTCGGATCGCCCATCCCGGCGCGGGACCGCCGCACGGCCCGCGCCACCGCCGCGACCGCCTCCTCCTGCCCGACCACGCGCTGGTGCAGGTGGCCCTCCAGGTCCGCCAGGCGCTCCCGCTCGGCCTGGGTGAGCTGGGTGACGGGGACGCCGGAGATCCGGGAGACCACCTCGGCGATGTCCTCCGTGGTCACCTCCGGGACCGTGGCCGGCGCGCCGTTCCCGCGCGTCTCGGTGAGGTCCTTCTCCAGCCGGGAGACCTCGTCGCGCAGCTCGCAGGCGCGCTCGTAGTCCTCGTCGGCGACGGCCTGGTCCTTCTCCCGGCGCCGCTGGTCGAGGCGCTGCTCCAGCTCGCGGCGCCCGCCGTTGCGCGTGCTGCGCAGCCGGACGCGGGCGCCCGCCTGGTCGATGAGGTCGATCGCCTTGTCCGGAAGGAACCGGTCGGTCAGGTAGCGGCTGGACAGGTCGACGGCCGCGACGAGCGCCTCGTCGGTGAAGCGCACCTGGTGGTGCGCCTCGTACCGGTCGCGGAGGCCCCGCAGGATCTCGATGCTGTCGTCCGCGCTCGGCTCCGGCACGAGGATCGGCTGGAAGCGCCGCTCCAGCGCCGCGTCCTTCTCGATGTTGCGGCGGTACTCGTCGATCGTCGTCGCGCCGACCACGTGCAGCTCGCCGCGGGCGAGCGGGGGCTTCAGCATGTTCCCCGCCGACATCGCGCCCTCCGCGCTGCCCGCGCCCACGATCGTGTGGATCTCGTCGATGAACACGACCAGGCCATCGGCGTGCTCACGGATCTCGTCCACGAGCTTCTTCAGCCGCTCCTCGAAGTCGCCCCGGTAGCGGGTGCCCGCGACGACGCCGCCCAGGTCGATCTGGACGATGCGCTTGCCGCGCAGCGTCTCGGGGACCTCGTCGTCCACGATCCGCTGGGCCAGCCCCTCGGCGATCGCGGTCTTGCCGACCCCCGGGTCTCCGATCAGCACCGGGTTGTTCTTGGTGCGCCGCGAGAGGACCTCGACCGTCTCCTCGATCTGGTCCTCGCGCCCGATCACCGGGTCGATGCGCCCCTCGCGGGCGAGGGCGGTGAGGTCGCGTCCGAACTCGTCCAGCGTGGGTGTCCCGCTCGGCTGCCCGCCGCCGGCCGGCGGCTGCCCGGAGCCTCCGCCGGACGCCGCCTGCTGCAGCGAGTCGGGCGTGACGTGCTCGTGGTCGAGGATCCGTCCCGCGCTCGACCCGCGGTCCAGCGCCAGCGCGAACAGAAGGTGCTCGGGCCCGATGTAGGACGATCCGAGCGCCCGCGACACCTGGTGCGAGTCGAGCAGCGCCCGCTTGGCGGACGGGGTCAGCTCGGGCGGGACCTCCCGGGGCTCTCCGCGCCGCGCGTGGTCCTCGATCTCGTCCCGGATCTTGTCCGGGTCGGCGCCGGCCCGCACCATCCACTGCCGGGTCCCCTGCTGGCGCGTCGCCGCCCACAGCAGGTGATCGGTGTCCAGATCGTCGCTGCCCCACTGCGCCGCCTGCGCGGCCGCGTCCCGCACGAGTTCCCGCGCGGGCTCGCTCATCAGCCGCGCGATGCTGATCCGCTCCATGGGCCGCCGTTGCGCGCGCGACCCGAAGAAGCGGGCGAGCATCTCCTCGAACGGATCCGATCCCCCCGGCCCGTACCATCCCGCGGTCATCTCCGAAAACCCCCCGGTAGTCGAAGGACACGTCATAACAACGGACATCCCCCTGCCCATGGCATGCCCCAGGAAACCCTCACGCCAACCGTCCCGCGGCAAGCGGTCAGGAATCGAGAAGCGCCCTTGACCGGGCCGCGCCTAGCGTGAAGTCAACGGATACCAGCACCGCCGACCGGAGGCAGGCGATGGCACAGAATCAGCAGGTGAAAGCCCGCAGGAGCGGGAAGCCCGGGGCCGTGTCACGGTGGTTGCAGCAGACGATGAACGCCCGCATCACGCGCAAGATCCGGCGCGGCCGCGGGACGTTCATGGGCATGGACGTCCTGGTCCTGAACACGGTGGGCCGCCGGAGCGGGCGGGCGCGCGAGACGCCCGTGTCGTGGTTCCCCGACGGCGACGACGCCTGGCTGGTCGTCGCGTCCGGCGGCGGCGGCCAGGACCCGGACTGGTACGCCAACCTCATGGCGCATCCCGAGCGGGCGACGATCGAGCCCGCCGGCGGCGGCGCGGTGCCGGTGACGCCGCACCGCCTCGACGGCGCCGACCGCGACGAGGCGTGGGAGCGCATCACCGCCGCCCAGCCCCGCTACGCGAAGTACCAGAGCAAGTCGGACCGCCAGTACCCCATCGTCCGCCTCACCCGCCGCTGACCCGCCGGGCGGGGCGGGTCAGCGGCCCGGCCACCGGCCTTCGGCGGGCGTCACCTCAGTTGTTCGGCCAGGGCGACGATGATGCCCGCCGGGCCGCGGAGATAGCAGAGCAGGAAGAGGTCCTCGAACCGGTCGATCTCGCCGATGAGTTCGCCGCCGTGGGCGCGCAGGCGGTCGACGGTGTCCCTGATGTCGTCCACGGCGAACATGACGCGGCGCAGGCCGAGCGTGTTCGGGGGCGCCTCCTCCTCCCGTCCGATCGGCTCCGGCGCGTGGAACTTCGTCAGCTCGACGGCGCCGTGGCCGTCCGGGGTCCGCATCATCACGATCTCGACCTCGACGCCGTCGAGCCCGACGACGTGGTCCACCCACTGCCCCTGGACCGGCATTCTTCCTCCCGCCTCCATGCCGAGTTCGGTGAAGAACGCGACGGCGGCGTCGAGGTCGTCGACGACGATGCCGATGTGGTCCATCCGTTGAAGCGTCATGCGCCGTTCTCCTCGAAGGGTTCGCGGCCGGCGGCTCCGGCCGTTCCGGGTTTCCCCGGCACTGTTTCGTTGGCATCGCCAACGAGATGCCGTATAAGGCGCGGCACGAGGACGCGGCCACCGTCTTCACCGACGACGTCGCGCGCACGCCGGAGGGCTGGCGGTTCAGCGAGGTGGAGATCATGCTCGCCTGGCTGCGGAGGGACTGACCGCCGCGCCGGCCCGGCGGCCCCGGCCGCGGACGTCACGGCCCGGGGCCGGGGGTCGCGCCGACCCAGCGGCGATGGGCGTCCGGGTCGACGTTGCCGCCGCACACGATGGTGACGACGTGCCGGCCGGCGAAGCGGTCGCGGTCTTCGAGGATCGCCGCGACGCCGAGCGCGGCCGACGGCTCGACCACGAGACCGGCATGCTCGAAGAGCCCCCGCATTCCGGCGACGATCGACGCCTCCTCGACCAGGACGGCGTCGTCGGCGACCAGGAGGAGGTCGTCCAGGACGTCCGGGATGGGACGCCGTCCGGCGACGCCGTCGGCGATGGTGTCGGTCGACTCGGTCGTGACGACGCGCCGCCGGTGCCAGGAACGCGTCATCGCTGGCGCGCCCGCCGGCTGGACGCAGATCACCTCGACCCCGGGCGCGAGCGTCCTGAGCACGTGTCCGACGCCGGTGGCCATCGCCCCGCCGCCGAGAGCGATCAGAACGGCGTCGAACGGCGGCGCGGCCTCCACCAGTTCCAGGCCGATGGTCGCCGCGCCCTCGCAGGTCTCGATGTCCAGGCTGTCCTCGACCAGCCGGACGCCGTCGTGCCGCGCGATGGCCGCCGCCCGCTCGCGCGCCGTGTCGAAGTCGCCGTCCACCAGCTCCAGCCGCGCGTCCAGCGCGCGGATGCGGTCGAGCTTGGCCGCGGGCGCGAAGCGGGAGGCCACGACGGTGACGTCGAGGCCCCGGGCGCGCCCGGACCAGGCGAGGGCCTGGCCGAGGTTGCCCGCGCTGGCGCACACCGCCGCGCGCGGACCGTTCTCGTCGAGCAGGGCGGCGACGAGCTCGGTGCCGCGGCCCTTGAAGCTGCGGACCGGGTTCGCCGTCTCCAGCTTGACGGTCACCGCGCACCCGAGGTCGGGCTCCAGCGCCTCGCAGCGGTACTGGGGGCTGTCGAGGAAGACCGGGTCGATCACCCGGCGGGCCGCCCGGATCCGGGCGGTGTCGAGCCGCGTCTCCGGCGGAGGGCTCACAGGCAGGACCCGCCCGTCGCGTCGATCACCCGTCCGGTCACCCAGCGCGCGTCGTCGGAGGCGAGGAAGGCCACGATGTCGGCCACGTCCTCGGGCCGTCCGACCCGGCCGAGCGCGGCCAGCGACGCCGCGCGGGCCTCGGCCTGCGGATCGCCGCGCAGCCAGCCCGCGTTGACGTCGGTGTCGATGATGCCGGGCGCGACCGAGTTCGCCGTGATGCCCCGGGGGCCCAGTTCCTTGGCGAGGTTGAGCGTGAAGTTGTCGAGCGCGCCCTTGGTGGCGCCGTAAGCCATGATCTCCGGCATGGCGATGCGGGACACGCCGCTGGAGATGTTGATGATCCGGCCCCCGTCGCGCAGCCGCGGCAGCCCCTGCTGGACGATGAAGAACGGTGCGCGGACGTTCACGGCGAAGACCTCGTCGAACTCGCGCTCGGTCAGCGAGGCCAGGTCGGAGCTGCGGCCGATGCCGGCGTTGTTGACGATGATGTCGACGCCCCCGCCCGGCGCGTGCTCGGCCGCCTGGGCGTCGAAGGCCTCCCACAGCCGGGCCGCGTCGCCGTGGTGCCCCAGTTCCTCCCGCAGGGCGAAGGCCCGGCCGCCGTCCTTGCGGATGCGCTCGACCACCTCGTTCGCGGCCGCCTCGTCGCGGGCATAGGCGACGGCGACGGCCGCTCCGTCCCGGCCGAGGCGTTGCGCGATGGCCCGTCCGATGCCGCGGCTCCCACCGGTGACCAGCGCGACCTTGCCCTCAAGAGCGCGTGCGTCCATGGTCGCGAACCCCTCTCCACATTCTTGAGCGATGACTCAAAAAAGAAGGTAGCACGACTTCTTGAGTGTTCGCTCTAGAATGTGGGGGTGAGCGACACACGGGTGAAGCGAGGGCGGCCGAGGGCGTTCGACCGCGACGCGGCGCTGACCGCGGCCACACGGCTGTTCTGGGAGCGCGGCTACGAGGCCACCTCCGTCGGCGAGCTGACCGAGGCGATGGGCATCAGGCCCGGCAGCCTCTACGCGGCCTTCGGCGACAAGAAGTCGCTGTTCAAAGAGGTGGTGCACAGCTACGGGCGGTCCCCCGCGGGCGCCTTCATGGGCGTCGCCCTCGACGAGGAGCCCACCGCCTACGGCGCCTTCGCCCGGATCCTGCGCGAGGCGGCCGCCAACTACGCCGACCCGTCCCACCCGGCCGGCTGCCTGACGATCAGCGCGGCCACCAACGTCACCCCGCAGGACGCCGAGGTGGCGGCCTTCCTGCGCGATCTGCGGAACAGGAACCTGGAGGTCTTCCGGTCCCGCCTCCAGGCGGCCCGGCAGGCCGGCGAGCTGCCCGCCGCGACGGATCCCGGCGCCCTGGCCTCGTACTTCGCCGCCGTCATCCAGGGCATGTCGCAGCGCGCCTGCGACGGAGCCTCAGCGGCCGAGCTGACCGAGATCGCCGAACTGGCCCTCGCCGCCTGGCCCACGCCACAGGGCCGCTGACCCCCGCCCGGCCGAAGCGGCGGTCGCTCAGGCGGAGTCGGGCGGACGCCGCACGACGGCGGTTCCGGCGTCGAGATCGACGCGGCTTCGCGGGGGCGCGCCGTCGTTCTCCTCGTCCCGCAGCATCAGGGAGGAACGGCGCTGCTCCTGCTGGTGGCGGTGCGTGCCGTGGAAGAAGGCGTCGAGTTCCCCGACGGCGATCGCCGAGATCGGCCGCCCCACCTCGTCCCTTCTCCAGGGCAGGCGGAACCTGCGGTTCGCCCACAGGCCCGCGCGATCGAGGGCGGCGAAGGCGACCAGTCCGAGAACGAGTCCGGGGATCGTCATGAAGCCGATGAGTGCCACGTTCCTCCAACGATCCCGCCTCCACGGCGGTTGCGATCTCCGGCCCCCGCGATGGCGGTGCGGTGATGTAGGTGACATACGGACCTTGACTACCTACCTTGCCGATCCCCATAGTAGGCGGCATGAACCTGAACACCACCTACATTGACGGCGCCGCGAGCGCCGCGCGGTCGTTGACGCGTGCCGGGCTCTGGGATCTGGCGCTGGAATCACCGGCGGCCGAGACGGTGGCGCTCCGGGCGGAGGTTCTGACGGACAGGTTCTTCTGGCGGCTCGACAAGGCGGCCGAGGCCGAGGACGCCGTCGCCGCGCTGTCCCAGGACGATCCTGCGCTCGGGGGTTTCTACGACGCGCAGCTCGCCTACACCCGCCTGCTCTTCGAGCTCGACCCCCGCCCCGACGACGAGGCGCGGGCGCGTGCCGGGTTCTCCGCCTCGCTGGAGGACGAACGCGTCGCGAGCTGGGCGACGTTCTGGACGGGCATCGTCATCGAGAAGTTCGACGACGACTCGGATCGGGCGAAGGCGCGCTACACCGAGGCCCTCGATTCCGCGCTGAAGGACGCGGATCTCCTGCTGGAGTCCTACGCGATCCGGCACCTGGGGGCCCTGGCACTGGTGGAGGGCGACGGCACCGGGCTCGACCAGCTGCGCAGGTCGTACCACCTGCGCGCCGCGCTCGGCGCACGTCCCCAGACCGCGGCAGCGGCGGCCGCGTACGCCTCCGAGCTTCCCCCGGGCGCCGAGGCCGACCAGCTGAACGAGCTGGCAGCGCGGACGGCCCGCGAGCTCCGGCTCACGTGGCTGGCCCCGAGCCAGTGAAGGCGTCCGGCGGCGGGCTCACGGAGCCTTCGCCGCGGCTCTCAGAGGTCTTCGCCGCCCTCGGGGGATTCGTCCGTCTTGCGTTCGACGCCTCGTTGCATCGCCTCAAGGAAGACCTTGGCGACGATGCCCAGGAAGGCCAGGTCGCCGAGCATCTGGACGGCCGTCAGGGCGCGGGCCGTCTGCGAGACGGGGACGATGTCGCTGAAACCGACCGAAGTGAAGATCGTGATGGTGAAGAACAGGGCGTCGATGTGCGTCAGGGGCTCGGAGAATCCGGGCGGCGTGTCGTGGCTCATCAGGCGGTAGCTGGAGGCGAACACCAGAAGGAACAGCGCGACGGTCGTCCCGAGGGCCTCGACGGCGCGGAGCCTCGGGGAGCGCGAGCGCGCGATCGACCTCGCCTGCCACGCGACGAGCACTCCCAGGGAGAGCAGCGCCGTGGTCAGCACCACGCCCGTCACCACCGTGAACGACCTGTTCAACGGGGCCGTGAAGTAGACGGCGATCAGAGCCACCGTGATCAGCGTCATGCGCACCGCCACCCGGGCCAGGGGCCGGAAGCGGGCTCTTCGCGATCGCGCGGTCACTCTCCGTCCATGCCCAGGACCGGCGCCCCTGAGCCCTCCGGCGGGCCGGGAGACGACCGCCCCGGAGGCGGCGGGCGCCTCCGGGCGGCCGTGGCTCCCTAGATGAGGCCCTGGGCGAGCATCGCGTCGGCCACGCGCTCGAAGCCGGCGATGTTGGCGCCGACCACGTAGTCGCCGGGGGCGCCGTACCGGTCGGCGGTCTCGTAGCAGGTGTCGTGGATGCTCGTCATGATGGCCAGCAGCTCCTCCTCCACCTGGGAGAAGCGCCAGGAGGAGCGGCTCGCGTTCTGCCGCATCTCCAGTGCGCTCACCGCGACGCCGCCCGCGTTGGCGGCCTTGCCGGGACCGAAGGCGACGCCCGCCTCCTGGAGGACGCGCACGGCGTCGGGGGTGGTCGGCATGTTGGCGCCCTCCGACACGGCCTTCACGCCGTTGCGGACGAGGATCGCGGCGGCGTCGGCGTCGAGCTCGTTCTGCGTCGCCGACGGCAGCGCGATGTCGGCGGGGACGTCCCACACCCGGCCGCCCGGGACGAACCGGGCGGAGGAGCCGCGCAGGTCGGCGTAGTCGGAGACGCGGCCCCGGTCGACCTCCTTCACCTGCTTGATCAGGTCGAGGTCGATGCCCTTCTCGTCCACGACGTAGCCGCCGGAGTCGGAGACGGTGATGACGTTGGCGCCGAGCTGCTGCGCCTTCTCGATCGTGTAGATCGCGACGTTTCCGGAGCCGGAGACGACGATCTGCTGGCCGTCCAGGTCCTCGCCGCGGCGGCGCAGCATCTCGGCCGTGAACATCACGTTGCCGTAGCCGGTCGCCTCGGTCCGGACCGCGGAGCCGCCCCACAGCATGCCCTTGCCGGTCAGCATCCCGGCCTCCCACCGGTTCGTGACGCGGCGGTACTGGCCGAACAGGTAGCCGATCTCGCGGGCGCCGACGCCGATGTCACCGGCCGGGACGTCGGTGTGCTCGCCGACGTGGCGGTGCAGCTCGGTCATGAACGACTGGCAGAAGCGCATGACCTCCGCGTCGGAGCGTCCGTGCGGGTCGAAGTCGCTGCCGCCCTTGCCGCCGCCGATACCGAGCCCGGTGAGCGCGTTCTTGAAGATCTGCTCGAAGCCGAGGAACTTGACGATGCCGAGGTTCACCGTGGGGTGGAAGCGGAGCCCGCCCTTGTACGGCCCGAGCGCGCCGTTGTACTCGACGCGGAAGCCGCGGTTGACGTGGATCTCGCCGTTGTCGTCCTGCCACGGGACGCGGAACATGATCTGGCGCTCCGGCTCGATCACCCGCTCGACCAGCTTGGCGGTGGCGAGGCCCGGCCGGGCGGCCAGCACCGGGCCGAGCGACTCCAGCACCTCGTGCACGGCCTGGTGGAACTCGGCCTCGCCGGGATCGCGGCGCAGCACCCCCGCGTAGGTCTCCTCCAGGACCGCCATGGTCTCGGGCGGGGCCGGCAGGCGTGAGGCGAGGGGCATGGTGAGGATCCTTCCTTGAGACCCCCTCACTCTAGAACCCGTCCCGGACTCCACCAGGACGCCCCGCCGCAGCACCCCTCGCCGCCGGCGCCGGGGCCGCGTCCTCATGGCGGGAACGCGGGCCTCTTCCGGCCGCCGCTCTGGCGGTGCATGCCTCACCGCCCGGACTCGACACGGTCTGACACGAAGCCCGTAACGGCGCGCTGGCAAGGGCGCCACCACAAACCAAAAGGAGAAGACAGCCATGCGCAGACGCGTGTCCTTACTGGCCCTCGGCGCCGCTTGCCTCGCCGGGGGCGTCGCCGGCACCACCGCCGGCATCCTCGTCAGCGTCCTCGTCGAGGCCCTCACCGGGGCCGGCCGCGGCATCGACGGCACCCTCGCCTTCGCCGTCAGCGCCGCTCTCGGCCATATCGGGGCCTTGCAGCTCCTCTGGTTCCAGCGCAGGATCAGCGCCCGGACCAGGGAGGCGATCTACCGGGCCGTCCGCCGAGCCCATGCCATCAGCACGCTGTTCATCGTCGGCAGCGGCATCATCGGTGCTGTCGCCATCGACACCGGTGTCATCGACGGGGCCACCGCGGCCGCCGGCCTCGTCGGCTACCTCACAGGTCCCGCCATCTACAACCGCATCGTCGAGGGCCGCTACGTCCGCGTCTTCGACGGCGGCTGAGGCAGTCGCAGGGGCCCGGCGTCGCCGCCGGGTCCCTGCTTCGTGAAAGAGGGCCGGTCAGGAGGAGTCGCGGAGGCGGGCGGCGATGACGGCCGCCTGGCTGCGGTCGATCTCCTTGGTCGCCGTGAGCAGGGTGACCGTGCCCTTCCGGGCGAGTTCCCGCAGGTGGTTGAGGGCCGCGGCGCGTTCCGGCTCGGCCAGTTCGGCGTCGTAGCGGCGGGTGAACTCCTCGAACCTGGCGGCGTCGTGGCCGTACCACTTGCGGAGTTCGGTGGAGGGGGCGACGTCCTTCTCCCACTCGTCCAGGCGGGCCTTGTCCTTCGACAGGCCCCGGGGCCACACCCTGTCGACCAGGATCCGCGCGCCGTCGTCGGCCGACGGCTCCTCGTACACCCTGCGCAGCCGTACGTCCATGGCGCTTCCATACCCGGAGTCACGGAAGTGACGCTCGGCCCCACGGCCCGTGCGTGCGCGGGCCCCCTTCCGGGCGTTCCGGCTCACTGCGAGGTTCGCGGGCGTCCCGGCGGCGACGTCAGGGGCGGGCGGCGCGGCCCGTCGAGATCCGGGGAGGCGGGCCGGGGCCCTCCGGCGGCCGGTCCGCGGCCGGCAGCGGCGCGGCGGGCGAACTCGGCGGCGGCCGTCCGGCTGGCGAACTCGCCGGCGAGGGCGCGGCCGAGGACGTCGTCGTCGGGGCGGTGCCTTTCCAGGTATTCGAGGGCCTCGGCGAGTTCCGCGGCGGTCAGCCCCCGAACCGGCTTCCCGGTCCAGCGCGGAGGGCCGGCGGACGGGGCGGCGCGGGGTTCGGTGGTCACGGCGGGGTCCTTTCAATTCCGGTGCCGGCAAAGCCTTTTCCGTGCCGGCGGCGGGGCGGCGCGGCGCAATGGGCCGCATTCGTGACACCGAATAGAATCGGCACGTGCATTGGTGGAACCAGCAGGCCTGCGAGGCGGCCGCGGAGGCCCAGGCCGCCGATCCCTCGCCGGGGAATCTCATGGCCGCCGCGCAGGTGCAGGCGCTCGTCTCCGTGGCGGAGGCGCTGCACCGCATCGCGGCGGCGCTGGAGGCGCGCGACGATTCCGAGGCGGCCCTTTCCGTCCGGCCGAGATAGCGGCGCGCCGGAGAAAATACCGGTGCGCCCGGCCAGGGGGCGCACCGGTACCTCACGGGGCGTCAGGCGTCGCTGAAGGATTTGCGTTCCGTCCTGCCGTTCGCGCTCGGCGCGAGGCGGGAGGTCTTGGCGACCGAGGGTCGCGGCGCGGTCTCGGCCAGGTAGTCGTGCTCGGGCGCCGGGGCGGCGGGGCGCTGGTCGGGTTCGGCCGCCGGGCGGGCCTCTGCGCGGGGCCGGTCCCGCAGCCGCCGGGCCGCCTGCCGGAGGGCGCGCTCGCCGACGAGCCGCGCCAGCTCCAGCCCCCAGCAGTCGAGCTTGTCGGCGTCGGTGAGGTCCTCGCGGCCGCTCAGCTCGGCCGCCAGGCCGCCGAGCCGTTGCGCCTCGGCGAGGTCGAACTCCCGCATGAGGTGGCAGCACAGCTCCGCGAGGGCCGCGTGGTCGCGTTCGAACGACAGCCCCGCCAGGTCGTCGTGCGACAGCCGGCTGAGCGCGCGTTTGCGTTCGAGCTCGCTGTCGGCGATCCGCAGGATGCCGTTGAGGAGGGCGACGGGGCCGGTGCCGGCGCCGCGGCCCTGCGCGGGGGCGAACGACATGCGCAGCACCGCCGCGGAGCCGAGTCCGGCGGCGATGACCCGGACGACCACGAGGCTCGCCGGGGGCGTGGTGGGAGGCAGCCCGAACGTCCAGCCGGAGGCGGTCACCGCGATCAGCGCGACGGTCGACGCGCTGGCGTTGACGAAGACGAACAGCAGCCCGCCCGGGGAGAGCAGGGCCGCGGCGGGCCGGTCGCGGTAGCGCGCGACGAGCTCGGCGAAGCCGATCGCGCCGCCGATGAGGGCGGCGAGGAGCATCTCGATGGTCATGATCTTCCTTTACGCGCTGCGGGCGGACAGCCGGCCGAACGGTGGCTCCTCGGTCCTGCCGCGCCGGGACGGCAGGGCGGCGGGGCGCCGCCGGGCCGCGAGCCCGGCGCGTTCGACCTCCAGGAAGACCAGCAGCCACTCGGCCGGGCCGGAGGCGTTCCCGGAGTGCGTGCGCAGGGCCTTCTCGCGGGCGCCGAGAAAGGCCAGCAGCCACTTGACGGGGCCCGACGCCCTGCCGGCGGCTCGAATTCTTGAATCCATGCGGGAGACCATTCCGCAGCCGTGCCCGGAAGTCGAACCCCTGGGAGTCAATTTTTCCGTCCGGCCCCGCAGAGGCACCGTTCTCCGTCAAATCGGAAACGTCCGCCCGACCCTACGATCTAAGCTCCCTTGAAGCGTTGAACGGGATGCTGGGACGGAAGTGAAGCTTCCTTTACCTGAATTGGCGACAAGACGCTGCGAGACCCGCGAGGGGAGATCCCCATTTATTCGGCGGCCGCCCGCCCCGCGCCGCCGGACCTCGCGGCTCCCGACACGCCGGGGGTGCGCCCGCCCGCTGCCGGTTCAGAGCCTGGAAACGGACGGAGGGGCCACTCCCCCCGAGTGACCCCTCTCCCCCCGTTCCGCCGTCGCGGTCCCGGCACGGACGCAGAACCGGCCGCTCCCCCCGAAGCGGCTCGCGCCGGCCGTTCGGCGGATGTGAAGAACGTAGCGAGAGGGTCGCCGGCACATCGGGGCTTTGCCCGGCCTTGTCGACGAGTGGGCCACCGTGTGCGATGAGCGGAACACGCTGAGCGTTCGGCGCGCTGGGCGGCGGTCAGGCGGTCCCGGCCCCTCGCCCGGCTCAGGGTCTCCAGAGAGGGAGGTGGACGGCGGAGGGGTGCGCGGCGTCGCGGAGGATCTCGAAGCGGGTGCGGCGGGACGCGACGGCCTGCCCGGCGGGCTCCCGAGTCCCGTGGTTGCGGGCGAATCGGGGGAACGCGCCGCCCGCGAGCATGACGCGCAGGCGGTGGCCGCGCCGGAAGCGGTACGCGGTCGGATGCATCTCGATCTCGGCGCGCACGGTCCCGGTGGACGTGATGCGCAGGATGCCGTCGGTGACGTTGCGGGAGACGCCGTCCCGGTCGACGTCGCAGAGCCGGACGAACAGGTCGCCTCGCCCGGTGCTGGTGCGCACGTGGATCGTCGCCGAGACGGGTCCGATCACGTCGAGGTCCTCCGGCAGCGGCGCGCCGGTGAGGACGACCGTGTCGTCGCGGCGTTCGAGCGGGGCGTTGTCGCGCTGCCGTCCCTTGCCCGGTGACAGGAGCGGGCCGCCGACGTTCGGGGTCGGGTCGAAGGGGTCGTAGGTGAACGTGGCAGGGGCCGCGTCAGGCTCGTCCCAAACGAGGCCGTGAGAGAGGTAGAGCGGCGTGGGCTTGGTTTCGGGCGGGGGCCATTGGTCGAAGTCCAGCCAGGTGTTGGCCTGTTGCAGGTGCAGCCTTACCGGCGCCCTGCGGAGTTGGGCCTTGTCACCGTTCAGGTGGGCGTTCAGCCAGGAGACCTGGTCGTGGAGCGTCGCGCGAAGGGCTTTGGCATCGTGCCCCCAGGGCCCGATGGTGATGCGGACCTGCCGTCCCTTCGCGTGCAGGGCGGCGAAGTCCCTGAGCTGGCCGCGCAGGAAGAGGTCCCACCAGCCCGTGACCATCGTGGTGGGCGTGGTGGTCGCGGGAACGGCGGCGCTGTGGTCGGTGGCCTTCCAGAAGTCGTCGCCCGCCTCGGCATGGGCCGCGACCTCGCGCAGGAACGATTCGGGACGGCCGATGGCCGCCAGGTCGGCCTCCCCTACCGGCAGGTGCCGCATCGCGTGCTTCACGCGCCTGTTGTGGAAGGGCCGCCTTCTCTCCTCCTGCGTCCCCATCAACGATGACCAGACGAGCGTGTTGTGCAGGGCGAGCGCACCACCGGGGTAGAACGAACTGGCGAACTCGGACGCGGTGATGCCCGCCCCCATCGCGGTGAGCGGCGGGTCCGCGTAGGGCGCGACGGCCCACTCGGTGAACCCGAGGTAGCTGGCGCCGACCATCGCCACCCTGCCGTCGCACCAGGGCTGCGCGCGGAGCCACGTGAGCGTCGCCAGGCCGTCGTCCCTCTC
Organism: Actinomadura verrucosospora; assembly: GCF_039540335.1. Lineage (NCBI taxonomy): Bacteria > Bacillati > Actinomycetota > Actinomycetes > Streptosporangiales > Thermomonosporaceae > Actinomadura > Actinomadura verrucosospora. Next base: position 40,440 of record NZ_BAABEV010000056.1, read on the forward strand.
GTTGTGGAAGGCTTGGAACTCGCCGCCGGAGCCGAAGACGCCGCGCACGTCCTGCACGACGACCTGGAACCCGCGCCGGACCAGGACCCCGGTGAACAGCCGGACCACGGCCTGCCGCTTGCCGTACGGGGTGCGCATCAGCACGACGGGCAGCGGTCCCGCGCCGCGCGGCCGGTGCAGGTCGGCGACGAGCACGACGCCGTCCGGCATGGGCACCCGCAGGTTCCGCGCCGACTCGACGCGGGGGGACGGCGACTCCGGGAGACCGAGGAGGCGGTCGACGAGTCGTCCCGATGCGGTCATCGAACACCTTCCCGTTGTTCCGGCCGTTCACCGATGTTCCGGCTTTTCCCGATGTTCCGGCTGCCCGGCGATGTGCCGGGGTGTCCCGGTGTTCTAGATTGCAAGAATGATCGCAGTGCTCGACGCACCGTCCAACCTGGGGCTCCGTCCGCCGCGCGAGGGGCACGAGCCCGGCGTGCGGCGGCTGGCCCGCGCGCTGCGCGGCCACGGCGTCGTCGGCCGCCTGCGGGCCGAGGACGCGGGCCGGGTGGACCCGCCGCCCTACGTGTTCGGCCCGGACCACGAGACCGGCTACCTGAACGGACCCGGCCTCGTCGACTACACCGAGCGGCTCGCGGTCTGCGTCGGCGAGGTGCTGGACCGCGGCGACTTCCCGGTCGTGCTCGGCGGCGACTGCGGCATCCTGCTCGGCCCGATGCTCGCGCTGCGCCGCCGCGGCGTGTACGGGCTGGCGCACCTGGACGGGCACGACGACTACTCGCCGCGGCGCGACCCCGCGGCCGCCGCGGGCCGGCTGGTCGCCGGCGGGACGGCGCTCGGCCTCGTCACCGGGCACGGCCCCGCCGCTCTCACCGACGCCGGGGGGCTGCGCCCCTACGTGGAGGAGGAGCACGTCGCGCACATCGGCGTCCAGCGGGAACCGGAGGACTTCGAGCTGTTCGACCTGGACGCCTTCGAGGCCTCGCGCGTGCGGCGCTTCCCGATCGAGTACATCCGCGAGCACGGCGCGGACGCGGCCGCCGAGGGGGCCCGGGCGCATCTGGAGGCCGCCCCGATCGAGGGGTACTGGATCCACCTGGACGCCGACATCCTCGACAAGAGCGTCATGCCGGCCGTCGACTCCCCCAACCCGGACGGCCTGTCGTTCGAGGAGCTGACGTCCGTCCTGCGGACGCTGGCGGCGAGCCCGCGCGCGGTCGGCCTGCACGTGGCCATCTACGACCCGGAACGGGACCCGGACGGCATGGCCGGCGCGGCCCTCACCGACACGCTCGTCGCCGCGCTCTCCTAGGCCGGGTCGCCGCCGCCGGGCTCAGGGGGCCGTCAGGCGTTCGTATTCGTAGAGGACGCTGGCGAACTCGCCTGTCGGCAGCTCGCAGGTGTGTCCTGGCAGCCAGAGATGCTCCAGGCGGACGGTCTGGACGTCCATGCGGATGTGGCAGGCGTTCCCCGTGTGCTCCCAGCCGGGACGTGCCGCGCGGACGACCTCCAGATGGTGGCGGTGGCTCTGCACGTCGTGGAGCAGGAACGCCGTGAGGACGTGCCGTGGTCCGTGCACCGAGGGCGTGAACGCGCTCGCACTGGACGCTGCGGCCGCCAGGTCGACACCGGAATCGGCGAGTTCGGGGAAGAACACCCGGACGCGCCGGACGACGCCGCCGATCTCGATGGGCTGGCAGGGCAGCCGCAGGACGGCATCCGGATCGACATAGCCGTGCACCGGCACCCCCGCCACCGTGCCCGCCCACGCCCCGGGGATCCCGTCGAGGAAGCGGGCCCGGGTCAGGGCGTTTCCCAGTTCGCCCATGACGCGTTCCGCCTCGACGCCCTTCGGCATGAAGGTCTTGGTGCCGCCGCGGAGGCGCTTGCCCGCCTCGTCCAGGACGGCGAGGTCGGCCCAGCAGGCGCCGGAGCCGGTCTCCATGACGCCGTGCGGGAGGCAGGCGTCGGGGTGCGGGGTCAGCCCGGCCAGATCCTCCAGCACGGCGCGCGGGGTCTGGACGAGGCCCCATCCCTGCGTCCGCCGGGACACCGACCCGAGGGCGAGGGACGCCGCCATCGGCTCGCCGTTGCCCTGCCCGCCGAGTTCGCGCTCCAGGCTGCGGCGGCTCTTGAGGGCGCCGACCTGGTGGAGGTACTCGTCCAGGCACCGTCGCAGGACGGCCGGGTCGAGGTCGCAGGACGCCCATCCGGCGACGTCGCGCACGTGCACGGTCGTGCCGTCGAAGTCGAGGCGGTGGTAGCGGTACTGCTCCTGCCAGGGACGGACCGCGCCGTCGCTCAGCCGTCCCTGGGCGCGCGCTATCGCGGAGACGTCCTCGCCCAGGTCGTTGATGAGAAAGTCGCGCAGCGGGGCGTGCAGGGGGTCGGTTTCTACCGCCACCCGCACCCCATCGCTGCGGAACCGCACCGGAAGCGACATCGCCATTCGGGTGATTATGCCGATAAGCGAAGATCATCACCGGTATGGCCGAATGTTCGTTCCGATCGGGTCGTCCCGGCCCTCTACTCGTCCGCCAGGTACGGGGGCGCGGGCTCGTACTGGATGTAGCGGCGAACCTCGCGCGCGTGGTCGCGGCCGTGGATGCGTCCGACCAGCCAGAGGGCCATGTCGATCCCGGCCGAGACGCCTTGGCTCGTGACGAGGTCGCCGTCGACGACGTAGCGCGCGTCCCGGACGACGGTCACGTTCCCGCGGGCCTCCAGAGCGTCCTCGGAAGCCCAGTGAGTCGAGACCCTGCGTCCCTTGGCCGGACCTGCGGCGTGCAGCAGGAAAGACCCGGTGCATACGCTCGTCACCCAATCGGCCTGTTCGGCGACCTTCGCTATCCAGCCGGTGACGGACGGGTTGTTCACCTGCGTCTCCCTGGCGCCGCGCCCGCCGGGAACCAGGAGGACGTCCAGCGCGGGGTGGTCGTCCAAGGTGTGGTCTGGCCCTCATGCCCTTGTTGCAGCGGACGGGCTCCGTCCGTTCGGCGACCAGCACCGCCTTGTCGCCCTGGTCGCGCACCATGGCCGATGCCGTGAACACCTCCCACGGGCCCACGAAGTCCAGTTCCTCGGCGTCCTCGAACACCAGCAGCCCATACGTGGTCATGCGTACTCCCTCGTTCCTCTGAACCGAACCCGGTAGTCCGACGGCGCGACGCCGACATGCCGGTGGAACGCCCGGCGCAGCGTCTCGACCGGCTCGTCCCCCTCCGCCAGCGCCCGCCGGGCCGCCTCGATCCGCACGCGCTCCACATACGCGGCGGGCGGGACGCTCAGCTCGGCGGTGAACCGGCGTTGCAGGTGCCGCGTGCTGAGACCGGAACGTTCGGCCAGGCCGGCGATGGTGTCAGGTCCAGGATCTGGAAGCCGTCATAGATCACGAAGGCGACGCGCATGGCTCCAGGCTGGCACCGGGGTCCCCGTGGCGTCCACGACGGGCACCCCACACATCACGCCACCCGCTCGCACCCTTCGTCGCTCGCCCGGCTCTCGCCGCGCTGGACCGGGACGCCGCCGGAAGTCCGGACGCGGGTGAACCCCGTCCCGATGACGAGGTCGACGACGCCGGGGGGCGTCCCGGCGCGCGGCGCGACCCGGGCGCCGGGCAGGAGGGCCGCGAGCGCCCTCGCCTGCGCCTCCGCGCCCGTCCCGTAGCGGACGCCGGTGGCCCGCGGACGGGAAGGGAGGTCACCGACCCCGGCGACCTGCCAGCCGGCGTCCCCGAGCTGCGCCGCCACCTGCGCGGCGCGGCCCTCGACCCCGGACGCGTTGAACACCCGCACCTTCCCGGGCCGGACGGCCGGGGCCTTCGCCGGAGCCGGCGCCACCACGTCCTTGCGGAGCGCGTCGAAGAACTCGTCCGCGGCGGGCCGGGTGAGCGCCACGCGGTTGTGATCCAGCGGGTACGGCGCGGACGGCACGGTGACGAAGCGCAGCTTCCCCGCGTCGAGGTCGCGCATGCCCTGGGCGATCTTCAGCATCTCCGCGACGGACAGCCCCCTGTCGGTCGTCAGGGACTCGGCCGTCGCCCTGAGCAGTGCGTTCAGGCGGCCCGGATCGGTGAGGACGCCCGCGCTCATCGCCTCCCTGGCGAGCGCGCCGAAGAAGTGCTGCTGCCGCCGGATGCGCTCGGTGTCGCTGCCGTCTCCGAAGCCCTTGCGGCTGCGGACGTAGGCCAGGGCGTCCTCGCCCTTCAGCCGGTGACTGCCCTTGGCGAGGGTGAGCCCGGAGTCCTTGTCGTGGACGTCGGCCGTCACGCACACGGGCACCCCGCCGACCGCCGTCGCGATCCGCTTGAAGCCCGTGAAGTCCACCTGGACGAAATGGTCGATGCGGATCTTCGTGAGCCGCTCGACGGTGTGGACCGTGCAGGTGGGGCCCGCGCGGCCGATCGCCTCGTTCAGCAGGGCGACCGCGCTGCCCGGCGCCTTCGTCCCGTCCCGGCGGGTGCACGCCGGGATGGACACCATCAGGTCGCGGGGGAAACTGACGGCGATCGCCTGGCCGCCGCCCGGCGACAGGTGCAGCAGCACCATCGTGTCGGACGCGGGCGGCTTGCCCCGCAGGCCCCGCCCGTACTGGGCGTTGGCGCCCTCGCGCGTGTCCGACCCCAGCACGAAGATGTTGATCGCGCCGTTGAGCTTCCTGGGCCGGTCTCCCCCGATCAACCGGTCCGCGTCCTCATGCTGGACGGCGTTCTGCAGCCGCCAGTAGTACCCGTACGCGGACAGGCCGCCCGTCACCATCACCGCGGCCGCAGCGACGGCGATCCAAGCAAGCAGCTTCATGAAGCCCTCCCGCCATGTATCGCCGCTCCCCCGCCTTCGAGTTCACGCCCGCGGGAATTAATGGTTGACACACCGCTCGGGGTTATGGCTGAATGTTCCCCATGAAGCTTTGATACTTCTCCGGTTGAGCCGCCCCCGGCGTTGCCGTGGGCCCGCTCCCGTCTCTCTCCATCGCGCCCCTCTTCCGCATGGCACGCGTGTGTCCTGCGGCGACGCGGCGCGCCCTGCCACACCTTCTCGCGGCCTTTCACGGCCGAATTCAGACGTGCCCGGAGGTGATTCCTTCATGCGTGCCATGAACCAGGAAATGAACAGCGGCCCCTTCGCCAAATCCCGAAAGAAGGGCAGGCGGAAGAACTCCGACTTCAGGTCGGCGAATTTCGCGAACAACCGCCGCAACGCCCGGCAGATGCCGACCCGGCAGCTCAACCGGGGCCGCTGACCGGCGTCCCCCGGCCCCGGCCCCGCTGCACCGCGGCGGCCGGGGCCTGCGGCGCCCCCGGGGCGGGCAGGGCCTCCCCGGCCGGGAACTCCGCCCACACCACCGTCCGGACGCCGTCCGCGCGGAATCCCCACCGCGACGCGAGCGCCTCGACGATCCGCATCCCGCGTCCCGACTCGGCGCCCTCCCCCGCCTGCTCGTCGTCGGCGTCCCCTCCTTTCACGTGGGGGCGCCCGCCGGCCGCGCCCTGGTCGGCGACCTCCAGCCTGTACGCGCCGTGCCCGGCCAGGACGGCGACCCTCACCAGCCCGCCCTCCAGCCCGGACGCCGTGTGCGCGATCGCGTTCGCGACCGTCTCGCTCACCACCAGCACCATGTCGTCCAGGGCGGGATGACCGGCCGCCGCGTTCCGGACGAAGCCCCGCGCGCACCCGACCGACCGCCGCACGCCCGGCAACGTGATCTCGCCGATCACCACACGGTCCCGCGTCCCGACCACAGCACCGCCTCCCCGTCCCGGCCGCCCTCACGTCCGGAAAGCTGCCCGTCACCCTCGAAGTACGGATCGCGGCCCTTGTCCTGTTCACGGCGCCTCTACCGGTGCCGCACGCGGTGCGAGCATCTCACGTCGCGTCACTTAGAGTGACGGTGTGGACGGTTCCGGGAATCCACTGTGACGATGGGGAAGCGGCGTCAAGCCCGACTCTGGGGCACGCCGCTGCTCTTCTCGGTGCGGGGACGCGCGACGCTCATCACCGTCGCGGTGTCCGCGCTGATCCTGGTGCTGGCGCTGGTCCTGATGCTGCTGCTGGCGCGGGACTGGGCGGAGAACAGGGTCGGCCGCCAGACGGAGCGGACCGCCGAACGGATCGCGTTCGACCTCTCCAGGGGCCGGAACCCCGGCGTCATCGACGTCCGCCCGAACGAGGCGCAGTTGGTGCAGGTGGTCACCCCGGGGGGAAGGGTCGTGGCCGCCAGCGACGCGATCCGCGGACGTCGCGCGCTCGCGACCGCCGACCTGGCGAGGGGCGAACTGCTGATCGACCAGCGGGTCTGCCCCCGTTTCCCCAGGGGGTGCGTGTGGGCGTTCGGCCTCCGCATCCGCACGTCCCCGTGGGGCCCGGACGTCATGGTCATCGCCGCGGCGCCGCTGCCCGGCCTGCTGAACGTGTGGCTGCTGCCCGTCGCCCTCTTCGGCCTGCTGGTCGCCCTGCTCAGCCTGATCGCGTGGTGGACGTGGCACACGATCGGGCAGGCGTTCGTCCCGGTCGACATCATCCGCTCCGAGATGGCCGACCTGGACGCCCGGGGCCTGGACCACCGGGTGCCCGTCCCGCAGGCCGCCGGGGGGATCCAGAGCCTCGCCGAGACGGTCAACGCCACCCTGGACCGGCTGGAGGAGGCGGTGAACCGGGAGCGCCGCTTCGTCTCCGACGCCTCCCACGACCTGCGCAACCCGATCGCGGGCCTCCAGACGCGGCTGGAGGTCGCCCTCGGCGAGCCGGACGACGCCGACTGGAAGCCGGCGGTCCGCGCCGCGCTCCGCGACACGCGGCGCCTGAACGACATCGTCGCCGACCTGCTGGAGCTGTCCCGGCTCGACGCCCGCACGCCGAAGCCCGTGGAGCCGGTCGACCTCGCCGGCCTCGTCCGCCGGGAGGTCGGCCTGCGGGCCGGCGACGTGCCGATCAGGACGCGGCTGGAGCCCGGCGTGGTCGTGCGCGCCAACCCGGTGCGGCTGAGCCGGGTGCTCGGCAACCTGCTGGGCAACGCCGAGCGGCACGCCGAGTCGCGCATCGAGGTGACCGTGGCGCGCGAGGGCGGCGACGCGGTCGTGGAGGTCCTCGACGACGGCTCCGGGATTCCCGAGGAGGCCCGCGAACGCGTCTTCGAGCGCTTCGCCCGCCTCAGCGAGTCGCGCGCCCGGGACCCCCAGGGCACCGGTCTCGGGCTGCCCATCGCCCGCGAGATCGCCGAGATCTACGGCGGTTCCCTGCGCATCGCCGACTCCCGCAGGGGCGCCCGGTTCGTCCTGCGCCTCCCGCTGGTCACGGGCAGCGAACCGCCTCGATGACGCTGGACAGCCCGTCCTCGCCGTGACCGGCGTCGACGGCACGCCAGAACAGGTTCCGCAGGGCGGTCGGGCCCGCGACGTCGATCCCGGCTTCGCGGGCGGCCTCCACGACGTGGTCGGCGCCGACGGCCTGCATCCGCAGGGTGTTGTCCTCGCCCGGGTAGACGCCGGCCTCGATCTCTCCCGTGAGGTGCTTCACGAAGCCCATCGGCCCGTCGCCGGCCAGGTCGAGCAGCAGGGACGTGGCGAACGGGCGGAACTCCCGGGCGGAGGCTCCCGCGGAGCCCAGCAAGGCCACGGCGTGCATGTAGGCGGTCAGGGTGGACCAGAAGAGGTAGAGCTGCGACTGGTAGTAGAGCATCGACAAGCCCGGGTCCTCACCGACGAAGGTGACGTCCCCCAGCTCGCCCAGGGCCTCGCGGTGGCGGTCCAGTACCTGCTCCGGACCGCTGTAGAAGACGTACGCCCCCGGCTGGCCGATCCCTGGCGGAGGCACCATGATGCCGCCGGTGACCAGGACGCCGCCCCGCTCGGACGCCCATTCGCTCGCACGGCGCAGTTCGCCGGGGCTGCCGGAGCTGAGGTTGACGATGACGCGTCCCTGGAGGTCCGCGCCGTTGAGCGAGTCGTACATCGCCTTGTAGTCGGTCTGGCTCACGACGACCAGCTCGGCGTCCGCGAGGGCGTCGGCGGCGGTGGGGGCGAGGGTCGCGCCGTCCTTCACCAAAGGGGCCGCCTTGGACGCCGTCCGGTTCCAGACCGTGGTCGGGCGGCCCTTCGCAAGGAACGTCTTGGCCATCGTCGCGCCCATGGGTCCGAGACCGATGACGGTCACTGGAGACTTCACGTGTCCTCCTGGGTGTGTGTTTCCTCCACCCTCGCCTTGGGCGCTACGGACGTGCTGCGGGTCTGTCCGTAGCGGCGACTACCCTGACGTCGTGCGTTTCGGGGTGCTGGGGCCGCTCGCGGTGTGGACGGACGGCGAGGCGCCCGTGCGCGTGCCCGAGGCGAAGGTCCGGACGCTGCTCGCCGTCCTGCTCACCCGGCCCGGAGAGCCCGTGTCCGTCGACCGGCTGATCGACGCGCTGTGGGGCGACCGGCCGCCCCGCAACCCGCTCGGAACGCTCCAGGCCCGGGTCTCGCAGCTCCGGAAGGCGCTGGAGGTGGGCGAGCCGGGCGGCCGGAGCCTCGTCGCCGCCCGCCCGCCCGGTTACGTGCTCGACGCCGCCCCGGAGGCGGTCGACGCCGCGCGGTTCGCGGCGGCGCTCGGCCGCGAGGCCGCCGACCCCCTCGCCCGCAGGCGGCTGCTCGGCGACGCGCTGGCGCTCTGGCGCGGCCCCGCGTTCGCCGACTTCGCCGACGCCGAGTTCGCCCGCGCCGCGATCATCGAGCTGGAGGAGGGGCGGCTCGTCGCGCTGGAGCGGCACGCGCGCGCCCGGCTGGACCTCGGCGAGCACGCGGCGGTGGCGGCCGAGCTGGCCGCGCCGGCGGCCCGCCATCCGCTCCGCGAGCCGCTCCACGCCCTCCACCTGCGCGCCCTCCACCTGGCCGGCCGGCAGGACGAGGCGTTCGCGGGCTACCACGCGCTGCGCGAGCGGCTCGCCGAGGAGCTCGGCGCCGACCCGGGCCCCGAGCTCGCGGAGCTCCACCGGTCGATGCTCGCGGAGGGCCCCGCCCCGCCGCCGCGGGCGGCTCCCCGGCTGCCCGCCGCGCTCGACGAGCTGATCGGCCGCGAGGACGCGGTCGAGCGGGGCCGGGCCCTGCTGGCCGGGCACCGGCTGGTGACGCTCACCGGGCCGGGCGGCGTCGGCAAGACCCGGCTGGCCGTGGAGATCGCGTCCCGGTCGATCGCCGACCACCCCGACGGGGTGTGGATGGTCGAGCTGACCGGGCCCGACGACGTGGCCGGGCAGGTCGCCCGCACGCTGGGGCTGCGCGAGGAGTCCGGCGGGGCCCCGTTCGCGGAGGCGCTGCGGGGGCGGCGGGCGCTGCTCGTCCTCGACAACTGCGAGCACGTGCTCGAACCCGTCGCCGAGCTGGCCGGGCGGCTGCTCGCCGACGCGCCGGGGCTGCGCGTCCTCGCGACGTCGCGGGAGCCCCTGGGGATCGCCGGTGAACGGCTGGAGGCCGTCCCGCCGCTCGACCTGCCCGGTCACGAGACCGCGCCGGACGCACTGCGGGAGTCGAGCGCGGTCCGGCTGTTCGTCGCGCGGGCCGCCGCGGCCTCCCCCGGCTTCGCTCTCGACGACGGCACGGCACCGTGGGTCGCGGCGATCTGCCGGCGCCTGGACGGGGTGCCGCTCGCGCTGGAGCTGGCGGCGACCCGCGTCCGCGCGCTCGGAGCGCGGGAGCTGGCGGCGCGGCTGGACGACCGCTTCCGCGTGCTGGCGGGCGGCCGGCGCGGCGGCCCGACCCGGCAGCGGACGCTCCGCGCGGTGATCGACTGGAGCTGGGAGCTGCTCACCGGGCCCGAGCGGGTCGCGCTGCGGCGCCTCGCCGTCCACGCGGGCGGCTGCACGCTGGACGCGGCGGAGGCGGTCGGCGACACCGGCGTCGACGTGCTCGCCCGGCTGGTCGACCGCTCCCTCGTCGTCCGGACGGAGGAGGGCCGGTACCGGCTGCTGGAGTCGGTCGCCGCCTACGCGCTGGAACGCCTGCGGGAGGCGGGCGAGGAGGACGAGCTCCGCCGCCGCCACGTCCTCCACTACACCGGCCTGGCCGAACAGGCCGCGCAGCGGCTGCGCGGGCCCGAGCAGGGGTGCTGGCTGAAGCTGCTCGACGAGGAGGCCGCGAACCTGCGCGCCGCGCTGGGCGACGGGACGGGATTCCGGCTCGTGAACGCGCTCGCCTGGTACTGGTACCTGCGGGGCCGCTTCGGGGAGGCCCGCCGCGCGTTCGCCGGGGCCCTGTCCGCCGACGGGCAGGCGTCACCGGCCAGAACCGAGGCCGCGACGTGGCTGACCGCCTTCACCATGCTGGTCGGCGAAGGCGCCGATTCGGAAGAGCTTCGACAGGCCGCGCTGGCCGAACACGACGACCCGTTCGCCAAGGCCAGGGCCGAGTGGCTTCTGAGCCACGTCCATTGGGCGTACGGAGATCTGACCGAGAACGAGCGACGCGTCGACCGCGCTCTGGCGGTGTTCCGGGAGCGGGACGACCGCTGGTTCACGGCCGCCGCGCTCGCGACACGGGCCAAGCTGGCCGTCGGGCATGGCGATCTGGGCTCCATGGAGAGGGACGCCGTGCGGAGCGCCGCGCTGTTCGCCGAGATCGGCGACCCGTGGGGGCGGCTGGAGGCGTCCGACGCGCTCGTCCGGCGCGCCGAGATCACCGGTGACTACGCCGAGGCCGCCCGGCTGCTCCGCGACGGGCTCCGGCTGGCCGAGGAGTCGCGGATGTGGCCGGAGGCCTCGTTCCGGCTGGCCGGCCTCGGCCGCGTCGCGCTCCTCACCGGCGCCCTCGACGAGGCCCGCGACCTGCACGAGCGCGCCCTGGACCTGGCGCGGCGGCACATGGCGCGGTCGGCCGAGGAGTTCGCCGAGGTCGGGCTCGGGCTGGTCGCGCGGGCCCGCGGCGACCTCGACGCCGCCGAGAGGCACCTGCGCGCCCGGCTCGACTGGCTGCGCGGCATCGGCGGGACGGCGGGCCTGGCGTTCGCGCACGCCCAGCTCGGCTTCGTCGCCGAGGAGCGCGGCGACGCCGACCGGGCGCTGGCCCTGCACACCGAGGGGCTCGCCGGCGCCCCCGCCGTCGGCGACCCGCGCGCGATCGCGCTCGCGCTGGAGGGGCTGGCCGGTGCCCGGTCCCTGGCGGGCGACCACGCGGCCGCGGCCGGGC